>CAZHNC010000001.1:0-39701 GCA_964532765.1 uncultured Candidatus Saccharibacteria bacterium
GAAGTTTTAAGCACATCTCCAGTAAACATTAAAGCTCTTCCAAGGCCAATTATTAAACCTGTTATATTGCTTATTAACTCCTCATTTTCTGATAAACTTTCAATAGAATTGTTTAAATTTCTTAAGAATTTATTAAATTCTGGGTCAAGTTGTTTACCTAAAGAAGCATATAGATTAGTCATATTACTTTTAAGAACTTTCATTTGATTAGCAGTACTTCCTATGGTTCTCTCTGCATCGCCTTGCAAAAATGCTGTTTTACTAAGCACAAAGTTATATCTAAGTTGAACTCTTTCAGCTTCTGTCATATCTTTATAAAGTTTTGTTATACCTTGTTGCATAGCAAAGTTTTTAAGATTAACTTCGGTCATTACTACACCAAAACGTTTAAGTGTTTCTGTCTCCCCTGTGTATATACTGTTTAAAGCTGTCTGCGCTTCACTATCAGCTACATTCCAAAAACTTCCTATGTCTACAGCTCTTTTAGTAAGTGTCATCCCCATTTCTTCAAGTTTATCACTAGTAAATCCAGCACCTTTTCCTAATGCTCCAAACTGTGAAACCATTTGACGCATTTGTAGGTTACTTCTACCCATGGCTTTACCCATCATATCAGCATTTAAAGCTATTGCGCTAAATCTATCTTCGCCAAACGTAACATTAATTACGTTATCTAGTTCAGTCATTGCACTAGCCGTTTTAATACTTTCAACTGCTATATCTTTTAGAGTTTTTACTGCTATTGCCGATACTGCTGCCCATGCTACTTTTGAAGCATTTTCTATAGAGAATATATCGTTTTTAATGCTTCCAGTAGTTTTTTTACTTAAATTTTCTGCGTCTTGCATACTTCTTTTATAGTCCTTATCATTCAGCTTGAGGACTGCTTCCAAGTCTGCTACTTGCATTGCCATATTTTAACCCCCTTTCAGTTCATAAGGATTTCGTTTATTTCTTCTAAAAGTTCAAAGTTTTCTTCAAACTCAATCGGTGCTTTATGTTCTCTTTTAACAAGTTCAATAGGTTTGTATTTACCGCCCATCATGGAATGTGGAGCTAACCAGTTCAATTGAGTTTCTAATAAAGTTAATTTTTCTTTAAAATATTCATTGTCTGATTCAACTTTTATAGTAACTTCAAATAATGTTAAATTTAAAAATTGCTCTAATGTGCAAAAGTTTTTCTTGATAAAGTTCTTATAAAGTTCTCTGTAATCTAAATAGAACTCTCTTTCTTTGACAACATTTCTTTTGTTCTTAGATACATTAGAGCTCTTAGAAAACCCTCTGGGTCAACATACCTCATAAAAATCATTGTACACTCTTTAACTAGATTTTTCTCTGTATTATTGCTTAAAAACTCTTCTAGCTCGTTTCCTGTTCCTGTGTTACATAAGTCTAGGAAGTATCTTAAAAACACTTTATCAGCCTTTAAAATGGCTTGTGTTATGCACTCGTTTAAATCTGCACCTTCATATCCTTGAAGTATAATTCCTTTTTGGTGTGATAGCTGTAATTCTATTGCTTTTTTTAAATTATATTCAAATTTCATTTTGACCTCCTATTAAAAAAAGGGCTTTTCAGCCCCTTTAGGTTTACATAAAGTCAGGAACTTCTCCATCAACTAAAATTGTTTGTCTTTGTATTGCTCCAACGTTTGAGAAAGCTAGGCTATACTCAAGTTTACCTGTTCCATCAACTGCACCAGTTTTATTAAAATCATTAACTAATACAGTTTGATTATAAATAGTATCATAAGTCATAGTTGTTGCTCCATGTCTTACTTCTAATTCTGCTCCTGAATCTTTAGCTTTGTTTATTTGTACCATAGTATGAAATGTAGGCATAAAATGACCTGTTCCACTTAATGCAGCACTTTCTAAACCAAGTATAAATGATTCTACTCCTCCACTATCTGCATCATTTGTATCTATTTGAGCTTTAGTGTTAGCAAAATCATAATTAGATAATTGAGCTATGTTAAACCAAGCTTCATCAACTATAATTGCAGCAGTGTAACCAGTTGTTATTGTTGTTCCTACTGTAAAATCAGTTGCAGTATTTGAAACTATTTTTTGTACTTGGTGGTCCACTAAAGAAATTTCATGAAATTTAGTTGTTGAAGTTTCTAAAGTAGTTGTGTCTGCTTGTTTCCACATTACAGCATATTTGTCTTTTAATTCGTCAACTGTCCAAACAGGCGATACACTCGGTGTGAATTTAACAGTTGCCACCGTTCCTGAAAATTTTAAAGCAGTAGGCCAAAATGGTTTTAACTTTGTTGCATAATCAGTTCTTGTTTTAATTTTTTCATAGTTTGCATTAGCAGCAATAGCTCCTTGCAAATTTATCTTTAAATCAAGAAACTTTTCATTACCATTAAGTCTTGTTTTTCTGTAATTTATTAATGACATTGTTACCTCCTTATTTATTTTCTGATGTTGTAAAGTTAATTACATAATCATTTCTATTGTTTAAATACCCAAGATTAACAGAATTTATATACATTACATCTGCAATTGCTTGAATTTTTTTAAAAACATCTTTTGCTAATTCCTTAGATTGATTAAACGCTAATATTTTATTAGGACTAGATACGCAAACTAAAAGTTGTATATCTACCATATTACCTTCTGAATCCCCACCAACTGAATTATATTCGTTTAAGTATATCCCACTTTGTGTAGGACTAGGAAAGCCTATTATAGCATTAATATTATATTCACTCTTAAGCAATTGCCCTATTTCGTCTATTACATTATCTACTATCATTTCTTTCTCCTTTCAATACTTCTTTAAAAACTCTTAAAGCATGAGTTTTGAAAGGTTTTTCAATAAATTTAGGACCACTTCCTGGTTTGGTCCATTTTATATTAGGATCTAGCCATTCGTGAACTCTTACGTTATAAGGTGCTATATTACCTTTGTTTACTATTTTAGCATATGGTTTATTTACTGTTGCATGTTCAGTAGCATTGGCTTTTTCAAGTTCTCCCTCATAATGAGGTGTTATTGGGTCAACGTATTTGTTAAGCAATATTTCAACTGTTTTATTAGCTGCTCTTATTGTTATATCACTAACCTCTTTTATTACTGCTTTATTCCAAACATTTTTAGCACTCATACCATAACCACCCATTCGCTTGGTAAAGCTCCGTTTATAGTTTCTTCATAAGTTGGACTGCCTTGTACATTAATCACGTCAAAACAGAAATTAGTGGGTTCTGTATCTGTTATCAAGTCGTTAGAATCTTTCAACTTAATCTTAATAGTATCATAAGTTTTCAAGTCTAATGTTTGCTCAATTACATACTGTGCAAAACTCGTAACTTCTTCGCCTTGCCTAGATAAAGTTTTACGTTGTTTCTGCACATACTCACAAGGCGTTTCTATACGTTCCCATACAGGAACACTTCCCCAACCTTGACTCTTCAAAATCCATATAATAGCCGTAAACGAGTTATGACCTAAGTCACTTGCTAATCCCATATATCCGACCTCCAAACATCATTATAAACCCTTGAGCCTGTTTCAGCTGTTTTGGTAGTGTAAGGATATATTAAAGCCATTGCTTCATTGGATTGCCAACTTGAAAACATATCTAAACTGAATAGATTTCCTTTTGTAGCTTTGAAACTTACAGAAGCCGATTGAGTACTATCTGATACTATTCCTTGTTTTTGCTTTAAAGCTATTTTGTCAATTTTACCAACTGATAGCTTGAACTGTCCAAGAGCTTCATATGCGCAAGCTACTTTTACTATTTGTGGTACTTTAGTTTGTCCAGTCCAAGGAAATTTGTTTTCTAAACCATGACAAATATTTTCATATCTATATGGTAAACTATCTATAAATATTGTAGAAATAGCAATAAACTTTTCTTTTTCTACTTGCGTTAATGCTAACCAGTCAGCATCAGTGATTAAAGCATCAGCTTCCGTATATGTAACATAACTAGCCATGTGTACCCCCTTTCAAAAGAAAAGGGATACTATAGCCCCTTTTCTAACTCTAATATAAGTCTTATTCTTTCCTCGACTGTGCTTCTTTCGTCTGCAGTTCCACCAAGATTTTCAATTAATACTAATTGTTCCTCTTTTTTCATAGCCATTAATTCAAAAACTCTTTTTTGTTGCTTTTCTGCTAATTCTTTAGCATTTTGCAAAGCATTAGCTTCGTCAAAATTTTTCCAACCTCTATTTCTATACTCTTGTATGTGAGCTTCTTCAACTTCTATTGAAACTCCATCTATAAACATTTTAACTAACATATGACCTCCTAAATTTAAATTAAGTTGTTTTGTAATGTGCATAAATACCTTTTTTCTTGTTATCCATAATAACTAAACCGTGATACATTCTAAATTTCATTGTATCAGCCCAAGAAACTGCGTTATCTCCTGCTGCTATAATATCAGATGGTGCATATTTAATTATTCCACCTTTTGCAGACGGTACATGAACTAATATGAAATTTAAATCTCTTCCAGTTGTTGCTGTTTTTTCAAATCCACCATTTGCAGTGTTTAATAAAGTTACTTGAGTGTAGAATCTTCCAGGTTCAACACCTATTAATGGAATCCCTTTATAAGCTGTTACAACTTTTCCAACGTTTCCTGGTAAAGTATAATCTACATTTCTTGTAAATCCATCAGCTTTTTCAAGTAAATCAATTACATCCCAAGTACAGAAAAATACTCTATCCATTCTAGGTACAGAAGCTTTGTTCATTGCTAAAATAGCCGTGTCCATTGCTGCCGTTACTGTTAAATTTGTCAAGTCTGCCGATACTGGTGTATATCCTGCTTTTGCATAAAGATTAGCAAATCTAATTGCATCAAGTTCAGGAATTGCATTACTTCTCATAAACTCTGCTCCAGCTCTTCCAAAAGCAATATCAGAAGTTTCTTCGTTGTCCATAGGGTCAACTTTGAAAGACGTACCTCTATCGTATGGTAGAGTGTAGTTTACAGTTGCTACTGTTACAGAGCCTTCGTGCGGTGTTCCTCCTCTTGTTACATTCCCAAAACCAGTTGTCGAGATATTTTGTACTTTTACTGTATTAACCCCAGTAAAGTTTAAATCTCCTTGTCCTGCATCTAATACTCTTGTAATACCTTCTTGTACATAAGTTTGGTCTAGCATTGCTAGAAACTTATCTCTTAAAGCTATTGAATTTGCCATTTTTTACCTCCATTTATTTTTATTTGACACCTACTTTTCTTAAGTAGTCGTCTATTTCTGCCTGTGCGTTGTTTGGTGGTGTTGGATTTGGTGCAGGTGTTTTTATAATTGGTTTAACTGTTTGTTGACTACCAAATAAACCTTGCAATTTGTCCAACCCTTCATATGTTCCATCATCTTTTTTTACTATTTTAGGCATATAAGCCTCTATAATATCCTTGTTGTTTTCAAAATTTTCTTTACCTATAGTTTGGATTATCTCAAATTTCTTCAAAGTGTTTTCATGAGTATTTGAAAGCTCGTCATAAGAGTTTTTAGGAATAAAACTAATATTTAATTCATCAGCTGTTAATTCCTTTACTTTCTTTCCTAATGCTTTTGCAATTTGTCTTTGTCTAGCCTTTTCCTCTAATTTGTCATTTAAAGACTGATTACCACTAAGAAGATTTTCTAACTCCTCATCAGTATATTTCTTTTCAATTTCTTTTTCAATAGTAAACTTGCTAGATAAAGCTCCTTTTAACTCTTCATTATCTGCGTTTGCTTCAATGTGCTGCAAAACTACTTCGTTTGTTAATCCTTCCATCTTAAAACCTCCGTTTATCCTCTCGAAATTTCTCCCAAGAAAATGTATTTAGTACTAACTAGTACTATTATAAGACTAGTATAATCTATATTACATAAAAATGCAAGTATATGTATTTTATTTTGCATAGTTGTGTAGAAATAAAAAAAAGACTGGTTTTATTCAGTCTTTAAAAGTTTATTTATATAATCTACTCCCTTTTGGAATACAACTGTTTTAATGTGTATTTTAACATCTCCACCATGAATATAACTTGTTTCTATAGTCCTAAAATATCCTCTGTCTATGTAAGTTTGATAAGGTTGATTTTTACTATCAAGAATTTTTCTTTCTCTTAAAATTTCAAACAGTTTGTTTCTTCCTAAATTCCTAATATTTAAAGTTTTTGCTAGTGACCCAATATCTATAGTGTCTTTACTATCAATTATTTGGTCGTAAAATTCAACTTTAGGCTTTTGGTACTCAATTTCTTTCTTGTAGTTTTCAATTTCTTTTTGTGCAATTTGTAAGGCTCTTGCCATTATTCGTGTAGGACTATTCCAAGCTTTTTCCAATTCTATCAAATAGTTTCTATACTCAAAAGCTTTTTTAGTTGGCATTTGCATAACTAAATTTTTAGCCATTTCTAGTGTGCAACAATAATCTTTAGTTTCGTTGCCGTTCGTCATTAAGACGAAGGACTGATAATCAATGTTTTCTACAAAGAATATATTTTCTTCTACATTTTTAATTATCCATCTCGACCAGTTGCTCTTTTCCATTTCTGCACCCAAGTAAATTTCTTTTAAACTCTGTACAAATTGTGTGTTGTCCTTTTCTGTTACTTTGATTAATTCTTGCATTTGTGATTCCTCCTAATTTATTTTTTTTAAATAAAAAAGCCATATTGATTTACATCAAAATGACTTGGAGTAGTAGGAAAGCACCCTACAATTAGTTACTCATATTCTGCTTTTAATAGTATATTTCTTCATACACATTACTCAATAAATAAATTTTACAAATTTAACAATAACAATATACCACTATTCTAAAAATTTTACAACTCTTTTTTTACTTCTTTTATTCTTTGCGTGTATTTTCTAGATGTTTGCTCTAACCTCTTAATTTTTCTTTTATCCTTGTCCAGTTGCGATTCTGATAAACTCTTTCTTTTCTCTAAATTATTCTTTTTAGCGTATCTAAGTTTATTTAACTTCTGTTCGTTGTCATATTGCTTAATCTGTGCCTTTGTACGTGTATCTGTAAGGTTGTTTGAGTACTTTTTAACCTCTTCTACATTATCGCTGTAATCTTCGTAATATGCTGTTATACGGTGTTTACAACGATTGTGCAATTGATTATATCCTTTCTTAAATCCTGGGATATCGTATAAGTAAGGATAATCACTTCTATTCTTGTTAGTTGTATACACTCTACCTTCAGCATACGTTCCACATACAGGACAACAAGTATAATGTGTGCTAAACTGCACTAAATCATTTTCTAGTTGCTCGTTACTATCAACTACTGCTTGATTGGTAGCACAGGCTATACTTGACCTAATTTGTATCTCTGCATAGGATTTTAGATTTATACTCCTCATATTACCTAGACTATCTGCATAGATAAAACTAGTCATACCGTAATCAGTCATTTTCTGCATTATATTAGCTACAGACTGTTTTCTAAGGTCTCCGCCTATTATTTGATTGTTAGCTTGGTCCTTAACTATATCTGCTATGTACTTTTTATTTTCCAATTCCATGGCACTCAACTGATTTTGTATACCCTTGAAGTATTTTTCTTGTCCTTGTTGCATATAGTTTATATATTCCTCTTGCAACCTTAAAATATCCTTGCTATCTGTATAATTCCAGTCATTTTCAAACTTTTTACCTGTTATCATTTCAAATAGTCTTAAACTATCTTCTACATTTATCGTATAAGCTTGCTTAATCTTTTTTAAGAAGCTTCTTGACGTTACATCTAATCTTAATAAGTCATCTTTCAGCTGCTTTAATAAAGAGATTTTACGTTGTTTGTTGAAACTTCCTTTTTCATCATAAAATTTAGGATTAGATAATTGAGAAGTTAAGTTTGCACTCAACCTCTCTATTTGTTTTTTATATTCACTTACTATATATTCGACCTCTTTGTCCATTTGTTACTCCTTTTTAAAATAACTCTTCCCATGAAGTTGTTAAGGCCACATCACTGGCTCCAGTAGAAGTCATTATATAACATATATAATCATTTGGTAAACTTCTTATTTCTTGATTAAGCAAATCTAATGTTTTGGAATCAACTTTAGATAGAGATACAGCAAAAGTAAGTTCTGCATCTGTTAAATCAACTGTAGCAGTTGGATTAACTTCTATCATGGAATTAGTACTTATATCTGACCAGGTTCCACCTGTGGGGGTTGTTGCTAGTTTCCATCTTTCAAAAGTTACATTTTTAGTTCCATCTGTGGCTATTGTTAAATATTTTAATAGGCTTTCAACTCTATTTTCTACTGGCGTGGTTCCATAATTTTGTTTTAAATGAAATAAATTTATTACATTATTTATGTTTGCTGTCAAAGTTTTTGTAGTTTTACTTGTAAAAATCCTGCTAGATATTATCCTATTATATCCTCCTATACTTCCGCAAGCCACTGAAGCACTTGAAACTTTAACATTTGTAGTATTTCCACTATTTACATTCTCTATACCTATTTTTAAATAAGGCAAACTTACATGAGGAGTTGTGTTTCTATTTTGATATTCTATAGTGTGGAAATTTACCCAACCTGTATCAGTTAGTACCCAATATTTAATTGACCCAGCACCTAAATATATAAAGCTTATTCTAAATACATTTAATTTTGTTGTATCTATTAAAAATTTACTTTCTCCAGTCCCATCTAATTTGTCCTGGTTGAAATCTTCTTGTTTTATAAATTCTAAATCAACCGAATCTTTTCTTCTTAGTATCCCAAAGTCTAACCCATTAAATCCTATTGCATAACCGTTTAAATTGTCAAATAATCCTATAAATCTTTTGTTATTAACAACCGGACTATCCCATGTAGCCGTAAAAAAGCAAAACGCTTCTTGACCTGCTTTATAAGGTAAACTTCTTTTACTTCTACCTATAGAACTTCCACTTGCATTCGTTCCGCTTCCTAAAACTAGCATACTATTTGTATTTGAAATGGTTCCACCTAGAGCCAATATACTTTGCAGTTTTCTAGTGTCTGATTGATAAGCAAAATTAGAAACAAAGGCCATATTTACATCTCCAACTATTTGTTCTCCGAATCCACTTTTAAAATTACTTTCCCCCAAAGGGTTAGCATCTCCGTTAATTGTTAAACCTTTCATAATCTTCTTGTTAGCTTCCATTTCAAGATACCCTGCGTTAATATCATCCAAATCCACACCATTAAAAATATCTGCCATAATCTCAACCCCTTTATTTTAATTATAGTACTAATTAGTAATAAATTCAAATAAAAAAGAGTAGAAATTAATCTAGTCAAATATAAACTTAACTGTTAGCATAAATAAGCTATAAATCCATAAGCTTGTTATTGTCACAAATAAAATTTTTATACTTGGGTAGAATAGTTTACTGTTGTAGAATAATAGCCATAGTTTTTTCATTATATCACACCTTGAAATTTACTGTCTGCATCATATGTATCTTTTATTTTTTTCATAAAAAGCACACTCCTCATTGTTAGTTAATAATTGTTTTTAATTCATTGTTAATAATCATTCTTATTAGATTCTACTTTGCTAGAGAGGGGGTCTAAAGCAAACTAGAGAGGGGGTGTCTACTAAAGTAGAGAGGCTACTAGAGCAAACTAGAGAGGGTCTTTTATTCTTCAACTAAATATGCTATATATATAAGTGTAGAAGAATCATACTGATGTTTCCTTTCTATCAGTGCTTTTTTCTCTAATAAATCAAGTGCATTAGATATTGGGGTATTAGTAACATTTAACTTGTCCTTTAGCTCGGTATAAGTGTATTTTACATATACCCCTTTATCATCATAATAACCATTTTTAGCAGATAATTTACCCCTATCAAATAACAACACATAAATTTTAAAAGCTGTTTCAGTAATTTCTTTTCTCATAAACATATCAAATACAAGCTTCTGAACTTGATAATAAATAAATCCATGACCTTCTAAATCTTCAAATACTTCTTTAGTAAAATAATAGTGTTTTATCATTCATCAATTACTCTCCTCTATTTCAATCGTTATTCTTTCCCCTTTCTCAAGATTTAATTTTTCCATTACATCTTTAGGAATAACTACTCCAATACTTGCACCTACAGTTACTAATTTTAATGTTAATTTCATGTATTACCTCCTTTTTATTATAATTAATTATAACTCTTTATAAATAAAAAGTCAACTAAATAAAAAAGAGCAGTAATTAAACTACTCTTAGTGTAAATTAATTTATAGTTTTTGTAACAACTTGTTCCCCTGTATATTGTCCACCTATTTGGTCATCCCAAACTAAATGATACTCTATTTCACTTCCTTGAGTAAGTTTTGAACTATCTATGTTCCATTCAAAATAGTATCTTTCTTTACCATCGAATATTAGCATAGATTTAAATTCTCCTATAGATGTTCTAATTACTACAAAAGGTAGTCTTACTAGTTCCCATGACATAGCTTCTAAGTCTAAATATACTTTAGTTAATAAAGGAGTAGAAATTGATATATCATCAACACCATTTAATCTTAAATATGGCTTCCACGGAATAGGTGCTTCTGGAACTACAGGAACAAATTTTAATATTTCAATTAATGTTTTTGAACTTCCATCAGGGTCGAGAAAGTAAATAAATTCTCCATCAGTATCGCTTATGTGATATGAAGCTGAATATCTTTCTAATAAATCTATGTTATCAACTCTTACTGCTATACCACGGCTTCCACAATTAACAATAATAGAATCTTTTTCAGTTATACCCAGTATGTTTAACTCTAAAAGTTGTCTTGCTCCTGTAGGCACACCATCATCTTTATAAATTGATTTTGGAATTAAAGGCAAATTAGGCTCAATCCAAGGTTTCCAATCTCCATTATACATTTGCAATGTGTGCCTTCTTCCACTTCTTATATCTAAAGCCTCAAGTATTTTATAGTTTTGGCTAGTATCGAAAACATTTACATAGAAATCATTATCTCCTACATTGTATCCAGTTGGCAAATTATCTGTCATTCCAAAACATCTATATAAACCACTTTTATCAAAGAAAGTTTGGAAATTTTTTGTTTTATCTTTGAATTTACCTATAAGATTATCTGTGAAATAATCTGAAAATTTACCTTGACCAGTAAACAATTGGTCATACACATCATAATCCCAATAATTTAACCATCTCCAGCATAAAGTAGTTCCTTTAAAAATATTACCACTACCAAATTTTACACCAAATTTACCATCAGGATATCCATCATCTACGTTATGTGTTATGTATGCAGATGCTCCCCAACTGCTATAAATAAAATCAAATTTAATTGGGTTTATGACATCACTATCATGGTTTACAAACTCTATAGTGTCTTTATTCACTGTTAGATTTTTGTAGTCATCACCATACCAAGTTAAGCATGTTTGGATTGATTTATCATTTATAGTATTATTATTAAACCAAAGGATAATTGGCTTTTCATCTGTTGGGTCATCTTGAATAACATAGGAATACTCTCTTATTATATTTTTATCACTATAAACTACAGGGTTAGTATTTCCAGTACACCCATATGAAGCGTTTATTTCACTTCTTATAAGAGATTTATCCTCTCCTACAGCATGCTTAATATTTAGATTATATTCCCTCAAATCTAAATAATTAGCGTCAACCCATTCTCCAGTTGACCTTAGGTATCTTCCTTGAGGAGAATCTTCTACACCTTGATTGTATTCTCCATTATCAGATAAAAATTTTGTACCTTTCCCATCAAATATGAAATATATACCTCTATTTTTACAGCTTATCTTTTTTTTATTTTTCATATAGCACCTCCATTAAGCTTCAAAAGTTTGAACTAAATCAGAATCATATTTTATCATTCTTGTATCTCTAAACTCAATACTCAATGTATAAGTTCTGCTTGATAAAGTAGAAAAATCCATTGGAGACAAAATATAATATCCAGTTTCATCTTTTTCAACGTCCAAACTAATCCAACCACCACTGTAATCAATAGTTATAGTAGCTTTATCAAATAAACTCTGATTTTGTATAGCTAAAGTAATATTTATCCTTTCATTTTCTGCTTTCTTAGGTAAAAAACTTGCATTAAAACTAGTTATAATTGGATAAGAAAAGTTTGTTCCTGGACTTATTCCACCTTCAATTACTTGTACACAAGCCATCGCTATTAGTGTGGTTGTTGCTAACTCGCTTGTTTCTAACCCTAGAATCTTCATCGCTGCCATTCGTTCAAGTGTACTTGTTGCTACATTATTATCCATACATACCATACCCCCTTTTTTATATCTTAATTATATAACTAATATATAATAAAATCAATTGACTAAATAAAGTAAATAAAAAAAGACTAGTTTCCTAGTCCTCAACTAAAATCATAAAAAAATATATACAAAGCACAAATTACAACAAATAACCATTCCCATTTTGACATTTTACTATTCATTAATCCCCTTCAATCTCAACTATTATATCATACTTCTTCATCAAATCCTCTAATTCTAACTTATCAATATTTACTTTCTCATCGTCAACCTCTTTAAAGTATCTAATACGTCCACTAGATTGTTTTATGGCAGTTATCTTATACTTTTCCCTCTCTTGAATCTTATTGCTTATATAACCAATCCTATACAGTAATAAGCATATACCTATTACACACAATACTATTAAAAAATCTATAAATCTACTTCTCATTAAAACCTCCTAGTACCTATTCGATATCTCATCATATAAATAATTGCTTTGTGTCCTTCTTATTCTTTTCACATATGCTTTAAGTATATCAACATTAACATATTTAAACTCTTTTTTCAATTGTTTCCAGGTACAATCATTTTTTAATCTTTCTTGTATCTTAAGGCAATTTGCACAACCTATCACATAAACTGGGTCAATCATTATTTTTCTCCTTTTATTTCAATAAATTTTGGTTTAATTTTAGAATTTATCCATTTTTCTTGGTTTAAATCTTCGTGTACATCTTTATAATCAAGCTTTCTATCTTTACCATACTTTTGTGGATTCTCATAAACATCAATCAATTGTTTAGGCATATTATTGTCTAACTTTAAATCAATTTTTGATAATTTATCCATGATTTCTTCAATCCATTTATCTTTTTCCATTTAAACCTCCAAAAGTTCAGGATTTTCATAAATGTTGCCTATAACTTTAAAATTTTCATTTATACAATGTTTTAATATACTTCCAGTTTCATTTAATCTTTCAAATATAAAACAACCTTCTTTAAATTTAATTATACCTTTATGAAATCCTTTGTTTCCATATGAACAATATTCTTTACATATATCTCCCTCGTAAATCTCTACACCGTTAATGTCTTTTAAGCCTGTCCATAAATCTTTTGATATAATTTCATAATTTTTTATATCAAATAATTTTTCTAATCCTTTTTCTATTTGTTTTAAAAAATACCATTTATAATGAATTTTATTGTCAAATTTTCCTTTTAAATTATATCTAAACTTAATTTCTCTCATTATATACCTCCTACACTCTTTCTAATCTCCATAAATCTTTCTTTAACTTCGTGTAATTCAAAACTATCGTGTATTTTTAACCAGGTTCCAACGATAAACTTGTGGAATCCTTCTTTCTGTTTGTATATATTATTGTTGTGGTAGAATATCATTTAGTCCTCCTTTGGTGGTTCAGGTAAATCCATCCAATACGTTATAGTTATTATTTCATCAAAATTACTCGGTATACACCATCTAGGCTCTTTTCCTTTTATTTTTTCATATCTATAACACCTAACTTCTTTGTATCCCCACATAATGCTACCTATATTGCAATAACATATATAATCATCAGTGTATTGTGGTAATTTATCATTTATTTTTATCCATTCCATTTAAACCACCTCAAACTTATCAAAATAAATTATCTCTTCATCCCACATTTTATGCTCTCCTACTACATCAAGCTCCCAAGTTAGCCCGTTGTTGCATACAGTTTTTATTTTAGCAACAAATACCAAATCAACATCAAATATAAGCTCGTTATAAGACTTTTTAGTAGTTTCTAGGCACAAGTTTGTAAATTCCTCTTTATCAAAGTAAATTGCTCCTGTAATGCTTTTAGCTTCGTATATCGGCATACCTTGAAAAGTCGTTTCTCCTTCTACTTGTTCGCTAATTAAATTTATATCCTTGTCTATTACCTCTAGTTTATTTAAATTAACTTTTACTTTCATTTTTACCTCCGATTAGTTTTATTAAACTTTGTGCAGTTCTTTCTCTTTTAAATATAACTTTTAACCTTAGAAAAGCTTGTTTAAGTTCTTCTCTTTCCTCTTCAGAATTGCATATTATCTGTAACGGGTATCTTTTCATTTAAACCTCCTTAAAATTGATTTAAAAAATTTAGTAGTAACAATGAGTTGTTAAGTTTTCTTCGTTTAATTCAACTATAAATTCAAATTCTTCTACTCTTAATTTGATGTCTTGATTTCCGTATTCGTTTTGTTTTCTGTTAATTTCTTTTAATCCTACTATGTTTTTATTTAATCTTCTTAATGTAACTATAGGTCTAAACTCTGCAAAAGTTCTTTCACTTTGATAGTCACTGTCAGAAAACCATTGTTTATTTTTTTCTGTTAATTCTATTTTACCATTTCCGTTCATTCCAAACTCTTTTAAAAAACTTATTACTTTTTCCATTTTAATTACCTCCGTTTTATTTGTTTTGTTTCTTATATTAAGATTATACTACACAAGTAATTACTTGTCAACACTTTTTATTAAATATTTTTATTTACTTTTTAAAAATAAAAAAAGAGGTATAAACCCCTTTAATTATTGATATCTTCATTATTATAAAGTTGTGGTAACCGTGCAACTTGTTGTTCTATAATCAGTTTGGCTTTCTCTGCTGCTTCCTCAACTGGTATGTTATGAAGTTCTGCAATAGCTTCCTCACTTGACATCAAACCACTCTCAACCAATTTGACATATTTATCAATTTTCTCCATTTCAGTTAGGGTAAGCATTGAAGATTTAGGGAAACTTATTTCTAGTTGTTCACCTTTCTCTTGTCTATATATAAACTCAAGTATTCTCTCAATTCCTGTCGCAACTGCTGTTTTAACCTTACTAGACTTGATTAATACTCTAAACATATCGATTGTCTTTGCTGAAACTGCTTGAAATCCCTTTTCAGTTGTTCCTGTAGATGTTTCATTTATTCCTAGTTCAATAAAGGCTTGTTTCTGATTGCTTGATATAGTTTTGTCAACTTCTTCTCTCTTTAAATCAGTCTTAATTTGCTCAAACAAAGGCTTTTGTCCACTTCCGTTATCTCTGTAAACCAAAACCCCGTCTTGCCATTCAATTTTTGGTGTTCCTAAGTCATCATTTGACTTGGTTACAAAACCTTCATCCATAATTATCTTTGGCCTAAGTAATTCATCCATGGATTGACCATATATAGTACTGAAAACAATTATATCTCTTGCTGCAATCTTGCTTCCTTCTGTGTAAGAAGATTTACCGTATACTTTACGGTAACCTTTTGCAGTATAAACTTCACTTACTGCCCAACCTTCGTATTCTTCTTCTATTTCTCCTTCTGAAGCAACTAAAAGATTATAGAAATTTTCATCAAATCCAAATTGTTTTAATAATTCTAGTTCTGGAATAGTTGTTTCTAGTTCTTCATCTTCTCCTATCTCTTCTACAAACTTCATAGTAGTTTTACCATTCTCGTATATAGTTAGGAAGTAGACTTCTTTTTTATCGTTGCCTTTTTTATACTCAAACTCTTGGTGTTCTACATATGCAAGAATCTTTCTAGTGTTGTATTTAGAATATATAGGGAAATAGTTTAAAGGTGTTATCATATCGATACTATACTTTTCTTCATCGTCTTTTACTGCTTTTAATAATACGGACCCTATTCCATGAGCATAGTTAAAGCAATCGTCAAACAATTCACTGAAACATACATCTTTATCTTTCTCATCCATCCATGTATCGTCATTCGTCGTATAACTTCCCTCTAAGTCATTCAAAGCTAATTCCTTAAGTATATCAGTAGAAATCATGTGAACGTTGTACGAGGTTACAATATCCCTTACAAAGTCGTTTAGTTTAGTTGTTCGTGTGATTAATCCATCTTTACCTACTCCATAAGCTGTTGGTATGGTCCAGTTTCTCATATCTTCACTACTAAAATTTCCATTTGCATATTTAAGTTTAACTCTTTTCATTATAACATCTTTGAAATGTTCTCCACTTCTACCATCTAGAAGCATCCTATTCTCTTCATAATTCTGATAGTCTGCATCATGCTCGGCTAGTTCCCAAGCTTGCTTTATTAAGTTGTTTTCCATTAATTCACCTCTGCTATAAGCTTTTGAATTTCTTGTATTAATTCTATGCTTACTTTTAAAGTGCAAATTCCATCTTTTTGACCTTCTTCAAGTATTTTTTCAATGAGTTTATTAACAAAATCTTTTAAAATTTTGTTTTCTTTTTCAATCTTTGTACTTTCTAATAAAATACTTCTTAATCCTTCGTATCCTACATCAGATTTTTTCATTAAATTAATTATTTTTTCATTTTCATTTTCGTTATGCATTTTTACCCCCTTTAATATCCTGTCATTCTTACACTAGTAAAGTTTCCTAGCCTTCTTCTAGCTTCTTCATGTACTGCATAAGCAATTGCAACTGCTATCACTCTATCTTTTCCGTTAGTTTCAACTTTTCCGTTTTCCGTTTGAATGGTCCTCATTTGCTTTAATGTCCTAACACTGTTAATTTTAATACTCTCTTCTCTATGTGCTTGGTCTAATTTATCTAACATAATATATTTACTTTTACCATTTGTGGACCACCCTAATTTTTCAACTGTGGTATTTCTTATCTTATCAACTGTCTTTTCAATATAAAGGTTTCTTCTATATCCTAGCTCATTATCTAAAGTATTTAATGTACTGTGTCCATGATTGTTCCGTTCTACTGCTATAAAAGCATTATTGTATTTCTTAGCCCATTCGTGAAGTATTCTTGCGTGATTTTCAGGCTTTTCTATATACTCCCCATTGGCTACCTCTTCCATTGTTTCTAGGTCCAGTATAAAGAAAGTAGAACTATCTCTATCCTCTAAACCTTCCGCAACGTCTGACCCTATACAATACTTTCTATTCTTAACAGGCTCATGGTATACTTCTACATCTCCACCTTTTAACATTTTAAAGTTATTCAAGTCTTTCATTTCGTTTATTTGATAATCTAGTAATTCAATATCAAAGTAAGGTGTACCACTGTGTAAAAATGCTTGCTCTGGGAAACAAGGATATTCCTGGTATACTTTAGCCTTTAACTCTTGCCTTTTGCTAAAATACCAGTGAAGCTGTTCAAGTGTTAGTTTATCTTTCATGGTTCCTAGGAACTTCATAAACTCACTATCTACACCTTTAAATCTTTCCCCTAGTTCAACTGCTCTTAAGAAATCATATTCGGTATAGTCTAACCCTCTAAACTCTCTTTGATACTCGCTTGTTTTAAACCACTCATAAAAAAATGCTTTATAGTTTGAGTTTCCTTCTTGTGCTAAATCCCAAGCTTCTTTAAACAAGTTATAGCCATTTGCTGTAGTTTCTACTATCTCAATACTGTGTTTAGCTAGGGCTTGTCCTATTGCTGCTTTGTTAACTTCCATATTTTCCCAAAAGGCCTGTTCAGAAGAGTGTAACATTCTAAGTTTTTTTCCCCTACCGGCTCCCTTACTTCCTGCAGTAGCTATTCTCCAAGCTGAATCATTGCTTTCTAATACCAACTCTTTAGCGTTTGACCTTTTAGGATTTTCCTTCACTTCGTCAATCAAGTTATCGTACATATTTTTAGCAATGTCACTAAATATGCTTGAAGTAGAATCCGTATCATGTGCCATTGTAAACCCTCTGAACCCATGTTCTACCATTGAAAAGCTCAATTGGATAGCTGTTATTAGTGTACTAAATCCTTGTTGTCTACCTTTTAAAACTATATACTTGATTGAATCCATTTCTCTTTTTCTCTGCTTTTCATAGTCTACACAAAAATGTTTTTCCATGAAATCAGTTTGTACTTCATTGTAGAAAAACGGCACCGTTACAAAGTCTTTGTTAGTTAGCCTAAAGAATAACTCAATCAGTAAAAAAGGTTGTTTCCTAATTTCTTCTGTCATTTCTTTTCCTATGTATTTACCTTTATAAGGACCTTCATTATTCCATAACATAGCCACATACCTATTAAACTCTTTGTCCTCTTCTATATCCTTATACTGTTCCCAAATTTTCTTTCTTTTTTCAATAAGTTCTTTAACTATCTGCATACTTATCACTCATTTCGCTGAATGTAGTTTTCTTGTCATTCTGCTTTTCTACAAATCCACCTTGTGCCTTATAAAGCAACTCAGATGCCTTTATACGGTCTCCACTTTTTACCTCACTATTATTCAACATATTAGTCCAAAACTCTCTAATCTCCTCTAGGGTGGCTATACGTTTATTTGTGTGTATGTTTGAGAATTTACTTATGTATTCTTTTACGTTAGCGTTGGTTAGTAATTTACTAGCATTTACCTTTGCTGTTTCATCTGTCTTGCAAGTTTTATAAGCTGTTTTATATGCTAACGCACCATTACCATGTTTTGCGTACTCTTCACAAAATATCTTTTGTTTTGGGTTAAGTTCTTTTTCTTCCTTACCCATATTTACCACATTCTTTCATATATTTGACCTCCATCAATTTATTACTAACTAGTACTATTCTACTCTAAAAATAATTTTTTATCAAGAATATAAAAAAGACTAAAATTAATTAGTCTTTAATAAATTGTATACTTTTCTTTTATTCCTTCTTTTTTATATTTTTCATATTGAACTTTATTTATTTCTTCGTATTTTTCTTTTCCACAATTTTTACATATTTTCCATAAAAAATAAACATTACTTCCAAAACTCATAATTCCTTCTATATAATTTTCATATTTATGATTTAAAAAACACCTCTTCTTGTTAAATGCTTTCATTTGTTAGCTCCTTTATATTTCATCTTTAACAACTTTTTTTATCCACCATTTTATAATTTTCAATAAAAATTGAAATGAAAATCTACCTATTGCAAACCCAAACGCCATTAATAAAATTAATTTAATATCCATTCCTACTCGACTCCATTCAATTTTTTATCTACATTTTCCAAAGCTTCTAATATCTTTTTATCTGCTTCTATAACTTTATCATAGTTACCTTCTATTATATTTTTGAAAGTTTCTAAGTTTTGCTCGTATTCTTTACCTATCTCATATTTTTTTATAGTCCTCTCTATCTTTCTCTCCACCCATTTTCTAACTTCTTCCTTGCTAAAGTAAAACTTGTCTATTCCATAACAATGAAATATTCTTGAAGTGCTGTAATTAATTCTCATTTCGTCATATGCTTCCTCAAACTCTAAGTTTTTTAACTGCATTCTCATTAAAACATTGTCCGCAAATTCCTCATTACAATCAGTTATTAACTCCTCTCTAAGTACATCTTGACATATTCCTTGCTCTTCTCTTAAGTCGTATAAAGCAAGTTTATTAAGTGCTATTTCTAACTCCAATCTTTCCTCTTTTGCTTTCAATCTCTGTTTTTCTTCTCCAAAGTGATAAAATATTAATTGTGCTTGTTTTTTCATTTATTAAGTTCCTCCTTTTGCTGTTCCCAAGATATTAACTCCACATTAAATCCACACTTTTGTAGTAATTTTGTGTACTCTTTAGTTGTATCTCCACCATAGAATGTGTGCGTAGATAAGTAATGTTCTTCTTCCCAAGTATTGCCGATAGGGTTATTTGGAACTATCCAAAATGTGTTGTAATCCGAATCATCGTCGTCAACGTCTACCTGAATGTGATGTGTTGCACTAGGTGGAACTTTTGATAGTTCTTCCCAATTATGTATTTTTTTCATTTCTTAACCTCCAATAATTTTAATTTCAGAAATTTCTTCTATAGGTACAATAACTTCTTTAATCTTTAAATAAGGTATTTCTATTTCAAAATAATTCTCTCTAAATTCTTTTACAAAATAAAAATTTTCATCTTTATATCGTTTTATATAAACTTGTTTTTTCATTTAATCATCTCCTATTCTCTCCACAACTATATTTTTAAAAGTATCTATGTTACTTAAACAATTTTCAGTTTCTTTTTCTAAAAATTCTATAATTTGTTTTCTAATATCTTCTTTATTATTTCCAAAAAAGTTTATTTTAATCTCACTGTTACACCTAGTACTACTCAAAGTATACCTATGTTTTATTATTAAATATCCTTTGTTTCCACAAAATTGTCTATAATCAGTTGAAAAAACCATATTTTTATTTCCTATAAAAAATTCTTTTTCTAAACTTCCATTAGGTATGAAAAAAATATCTATATCTGTTATAAAAGTTATGCCAAATTCTTCAATAAGCATACCGTGTATTTCCCCTTGCATAATTTTTCCATCTGTACATTTAAAATAAAAAATGTCATTTTCTTTCAAATCTTTTATTTTTTTGTTTTCACTATTAAATTCATATTCAAGTAAAAAACGTAATTCACACATTACTCCTCACTCCTCTTCTCAACTAAAATTTTTCTTTTGTCTGCATAAAACTTATTTCTAACATCTAAAAAAATTTGATTTAATGTTTCTTTATCTTCTTTTTTACACCTAACAGGGTTAGTCTGTGAATCAAAATTCTTTTTTTTAGCCATTAATCCTCCTCAACTTCTATTTCTTTTTTACAAAGCATACAAACACCTTTTAAATTAACTTCTATGTTTTTTTACCGTCAAATCTTTCATAATCAACTTGCGTAACTTCTAATCCACAAGAACTTCTATATTTCATTCTTGTAGGCTCATTATAAACTCTTCCAATTTTTGTATATTTGCACATTTTTACCAACTCCTTATTTTATTTGTTAATTAAGTATAACATATGATATGCGCATTGTCAAATTATTTCAATAAAAAAAGAGCTAAACTTCTAGCCCTTTACAATTTGTGCATATTTTACTTGATTTAACATCTTCCAACTCGTCTTTTAACTCAAAATTTTCTTTCCTAAGTTGTTTATTTTCCTTGTGCAGTATCGTGTATATCCCTATGATACCCTTAGCTATTCCAATTAAAGCTACTGTTTTTAATAAGTTTGGTAAGTTCTCCAGGAACTTTACAATTGATTCTTCCATTATTTACCTAACATCTGCATAGTTATCAAAAGTCCGCTGCATAAACCTATGGTAACTATATTTTTAATGATTCCACTTGCTTTATTTTTCATTATTGTTCGCCCCCTTTTAATTTAAAATAAACTATTAACCAAAATATGACAGTTGGGTAAAGTGCTAAATGAATTTTTAATCCTTTTTTATCTGGGTAAAATGTTTTCTACACCCACAAATGAATCAGCTAGTTTTTTAGATGCTGCATAATCGTTGTAATCTCTTAGCTTATCAATAGCTAATTCTAACAACTCAAAATCAAACTCACTAATCTCAATATCAGCAGCCATTTTCATTTCAATTACATCTACCTTCTCTTTTATCAACCCTTTAACATCATTAAAATATGCTTTTTTCTTATCTACCATATAACAACCTCCTGTTTTTATTATAATACATTGTAACCTAAAAAATTATTTTTTACAAATAAAAAAAGCTAGAATTAACTAGCTTAATGTACTTATAAAAAATGCTTTTGAAAATCCTTTAGGAGTTTCTTGTCTAGCTTCTTTACACTCTTCTGAAGCCCATTTAATTTTTGTTCCATCTTTTCTAATTGGCTCGTGTATTTTTTTATTGTTTATACACTTCAAATTTCCTTTTAAACTTTGCAATTTTTTATAGTTAAAATTTCCATATAAAGAAGTTTTTTTGCTATATTGTTCATCTTTGTTTGAAAAATGTGCATATTCGTATGGATGAAAATACATTTTAGGTTTTCCTATCCATGTATTTAAAGTATGTATCCTGGATACAGGATTTTCTATTACCCAAAATTCTGGTTGAAAATAATCAATTATTTCTTTTGTTTTTTTTACTAATTCTTGGCTTTTTTCTGTAGTGCCGTTTATATCTTTTTCTTTAAACCATCTAGCACCACTTACTGCATAATCTGTACAAGGTATAGCAGCAAGTATTCCTTTTACATTTTCTTTTTTTATTTTTTTATAATCCCAGGATAATATATCTATACCGTTTTTAATATCTATTTTTATAACTTCGTAATCGTTTTCAAAAGGTTGGCTCCAATTCCCAGTATAATCAAATAAACTTAAAATAATTTTTTTCATACAAAACTCCCTGTGATCTCATCTTTTTTACTTTTATCTTCCAGCAACTTAAACTGTTTTTTCTCTATTATCTCAATATCATGCTTTATTAACCTCTTCATTCTCTCACGTTTACACTCTTTTAAGTTTGATTTAAGGTTAATTTTGCATTGTTCTAGTTTTGTGTAGTTCATTATTCCTCCAAATACATATCTATTAAATTTTCTTGCAATTCCCAAACTTTTTCTAAATCAAAACCTCTAACAGCTATTGTATAATGTGCTATCAATTCCTTAAACTTCTCAACATCTTTCATTTAATCAACTCCTTTTACTTTTTTTAACTGGCAAATACCAATTAAGAACTTCTTCTCCAGTTTTCCATTCTGTTTTCATTCCTCTTTCTTCTCTAACTTTCAACATTCTTTCAAAACATTTAATATAAGCATTTTTGAATTTAGGAAATCTTTCTAATACTTCCCTACCATTAGAACTCAAAGGGCAACCTATACAACCTATTCTTTTAAATCCTTCATCATAAAGTTTAGGGTATGGCAAATTAAAATGTTTTATAAACTCCCAAACTTCTGAATCACTCCAAGAAATTATTGGATTAATAACCCATTTTCTTTTATCAGCACACATCTCTACTGTTTTTCTTCTAGTATCATTGTCACTATTTAACATTATTTCTTTTAGTTCTAATGTTTTTTTACTAGTGCTTTTGTCAAACAATTCAACTTCTTTTCTATTGTTTTTTCTTTTTGCACTTTCAGCCCATCTTACACCTGTTACAATTACTCTACCTTCTCCTCCGCTTTCTTTTAACTTATCACAACAATATCTTATCATTCTAGTTGGTGGCATAGCTTTATGTGTTATCCATTGAAACATAGATTTTTCTGGTTTATGTATTTCACAATTTTTATAATTTTCTTTTATAAATTTTAAAATTTCTGGAGGGTCTACAGTAGTAAAACTGTGGTGTAAATCATATTTAACACCAGCTATTTTGCACAAATATTCTATTGTTATGCTGTCTTTACCTCCACTAAAAGTTACGTAATATCCTTCTGGTGGTTCAAACTCTTTTAAAAATTCTATAGCTATATCTATTTTATTTCTTTCTTTGAATAGTTCTTTATCAAATATACTCATTCTTTCTCCTTTACATTTCCATATTTTTCTAGTAAACTCTAATTGACCTCGAGTTTTATTTGTTGTGAGAGCTTTCCCCATTGGGAGGGCTCTTTTTAACTTAAAATTACTATTAATGCTATTACACATAGTATACTTATTAACGTTTTCATTATCAACCACCAATCAATCTATAAAATACCAAAATACACCAAATAATAAATTTATCAAAATAACAATATCTTTTTTCCAATATTTTTTAGTTATAAGTACTTGAAAAAACAAAACTAATAACAATAAATAAAATTTCATTCCTAATCCCTCCTATTTCGTATTATTCTTCTTTTCTATCTCTTGCCTAAATATTTCATCAAACAAATTTAACTTTGCTTTATTCGGCTTTATGTTGAGTTTTACAGTGTGTTTCTTATCGTAAAGTTTTGGTATGTTTAGGACTAGCATTCTTCTAATTCCAAAAGTAGTCTATCCATAGATGTTGCTATATATTGTTTTATTCCGTCGAAATTTTCTAAAATAACAAAATCTTTTTCTAAGTCGAATTCTGTTAGTTGGTAAGAGTCTAAATCTGTTTTTAATTCCCATGTATACTCGTCGCAATCATACTCTAAGTTTTCAACAACCACTTCATCAAAATATTTTCCTTCTAAAAAAGAATGTACAAGACTATCTTTTCTTAATTCACTAAACTTTTTCATTCCTTAACCTCCACATAAAATTGATTCCCTACCAAAAGACTTCTATTGTTATTCCAGTTTAACACATCTAATATTGATTTCTTGCCACTTTTAGCATTAACCACGTGTATTTTGTTGTTTTTAACTTCAATCACGTTTAAAGTGGCTTTTATCTCGTTTTGTAAGTTGTATAAATTTAAATTTTTGGCTTGTTTAATCATTTAAACTCTTCAATTTATTCAAATCATAATTACTTTCTATAAATTCTATACAAAGTTTTCTATTGCAGTCATTTCCTAGATAAGTATATATAAGTTCCATATCTTCGTGGGTAAAATTTTTATTTAAATAAGCATTTATACCATTCAACATTTTAGTTTGACATCTTTTTTTAGTTCCTTTACAAGCTGACCTAGAACACCAACTAATTAATTTAACTTTTAACATCTGTAAATCATTAATATCTTCTAATCTAAAATATACATTTTCTTGCATATCTAAAATTAATTCATAATTATAGTTTATAAAACTTTGTGGAAAAAATCTCATTAATTTTAATATTTCTTGTATCATCTAATCACTCTCCTAATATTTTCTCAAAATGTTTAATTTTTTAACATTTCTAACAACTCGTCTTTTGTATACTCGATATTATGTGCCTTTGGTTTTTCTATTCTTTTTATTTCTAAATTTTCCAAGATATCATCAACACTTTTAAATTCTGATACATACTCTAATTGTTTTGGCTCTTCTTTAATATATCCTAGCTGCTTATATTTTTCTTTGTTAGCTAAATCTAACTGATTTTTGTTAAAGTATGCATTATTCCATTTTAAGCATTTTTCTTTATTGCCTACATAGTTAATCAAAATTTCTTCTTTCTGATTTCCTAGGCTGTTTTGGTGTGTTGCAATACCTTCTAAGAATAAAGGTACTTCTTTTATTTTGCTTTCTCTGTAAAATTTGTAAATCTTTGGGAAATCCCACTTCATTAAATTTTCAAACTCTTCAATTTCCATTCTGCACATTTTAACCCATGAACCAAATAAATTTTGTATAACTTTGTGTATGATAGGATTATCAAAACACACATTTGTATAGGCTCCATATTTTTTTATAGCTTGCCTAATTTTTATTTGTTCGTTAATAATTTCTGATTCAATATCATCTTTTCTTTTACAAGCTTCTAAAAATTCTGCCGGCTTTGGGAAACTTGGGAAAACTCTTGTTTTTATAACTAATAAAGCAGATTTTGTAAACTCTTCATCATTTTCAAACTCTTGTGAAAATATATTAAAATATAAATCGTGTATTTCTACTGGTGGCACATCTTTACTATAAAGAAAGCTTAATTGATTCATTATAGTGTTAAAAGCTTCTCTTGATATCATTTATCCCCCTATACATTCCATATTGGAATTGATTTTTGTTTTGATGTAGTTGTAAATTGTTGTTTTATTTCTTTAGGAAAAATACCTTTATATCCTTTTGCTATAGAAAAATCTATACTATCGGTAAGATGTTTTTCATCAATATAATCTTTTCCTAATTGATTTAATGTTTTTGTTATGCTCAACATAGTTTTAACTGGATTTTTTATTTCTTCTTTATAATCAAACCATTCTTTGAAACTTTCTTTTAAAAATTCAGATAAATTTAGCTTTTCAAGTTCTTCTGAGAATAATTGTTTATTAAGTTGTTTATTTTTACTTTTTTTATTAATACTTTCTTTATTACTTGAAAAATTTTGAATACTAGTATTTAATTTTTTTAAAGGCAAGTCTTTAAAATTTTTAAATACTAGTCTTTGAATAGTTTCATAATCAATTTTAAAATATCTTTTCCTAGGCATACCTTTATTTTGTTGATATAAAGCTCCAATTTCTATTAATTGATTAATACATAAAGTTTGCTTATTATTACTTAATCCTGTTAATTCTTCTAAAGTTTCAGAAGTTTGATAAAACCAACCTTCTTCATCTGCCATCATGCTTTCTGCTTCTGATAAATTACTTAATAAAAAAGCAGTTTCGATTCCAAATTCTTTGACTATAGACTTATTCAAAACCCAATAACCACTAGACATTAAAAGTTCTTTAATCAACTATTAAACCCCCTATTTAGCTTTTAAAGCTTTTTCTCTTAAATATGCAGATAAAAACTTGCCTTCTTTTTTAGCTTTTTCTTCTAAAATTTTTAACTCTTTTTCACTAAGTCTAACACCTATTACTTTTTCTTTGTTCATTAATCCTCCTCGTTATTTCTATCAATTTCAGTTTCTAATTCGTTTATTTTTTCTTCTAGTTCTTCTTTAGATTCTTTCAACTCAACTATTTCTTGCCTTAATTCTAATATTAAATCCACCATTTCTTCAAAAGTATAGTTGTGAAAACTATTTAATTCATTTTGCCAAGCCATTTATATCAACTCCTTTTTTAATTTATACTTAAGTATAACATTTGTTTTACAATTTGTCAAACATATTTTTTCAAAAAATAAAAATAGTAGGTTTTACCCTACTACCTTCACATAATATTTATGGTCTTTCTTTTCTATCTTATATACATTATTATCCTTTGATTCTAACTTGTAATTCCATTCTCCTAGTATAGAGTTAAGGAAATGTACAAACCATTGTAAATCGCTTGGTATGGTGTTTAATAGTGTTGGTAAGTCCATATTACCTCCTAGTATTATTTACCGTAGTTTCTTAAAACTGCTGCTTCTATACAAAATCTGATAGTTTGGATCGTGTATCTTTGACCGTTTGTTTCAAAATCATGTACTAGCATATCTTTTGCTATTTTGAATTTAGTTTCTCCTTTTTCCACAAGTGCTTTAGTTAAATCTTTGGCATAGTCTACAGCTCCACCTATGATACTATCTTGAGTTAGAACTAATTTTCTAAGTTGGTCAACATTTTGAATTTCTAAGAGCAATTCATTCCAATGTGGTAAATCCTCATCATAAATATGTAATTCTGGATTCATTACCTCAATTTCTGATAAAACTTCTTGAGCTGTCAAATTAGGTTTCTCTCTTGAGATATCCTCGAACTCTTCGATTGAATGCACAAGGTTATTTACTTTCTCTTGTATCTCCTGGATAATATCCCCTTTTTCATTAGAAAACAATCCCAATAAGAATTCTAAAAACTTCTTGCTCTCAAATCTGAAAAACTTAAACTTTGTTAAAAATGTTAAAACTTTCTGTAAAAATCTACCCATATTAAAACCTCCTGTATTTTATTTACTACTAACTAGTAATAGTTTACCATTGTTTTTATTAAATTTCAAATATTAGTCTTTTATAAAAATAAAATCATCTGTAATTAAAATACCTTCTTTTTCTTCAATTGATACGCTCCTTATATTATGATTATTATTTGAATTTTTAGTTTTAAAAACGATTACATATATATTTAAAAGTTCAAAATTATATTTTTCTATTGATGTATAGTGTATAATTGGTTTTCCTAACTTTTCCAACTCTTTAATTTCATCTTCTAACATATTATTTCCCCCTATCCAACAAAATTTTCTCTCCATCAAATACAAAAGTTAATTTATCCTTATCTTTTATATTACACATTCTAGCAATGTCTTTTGGTATGTTTAAAACTAACTGACCTTTTTTGCTTAATTGTTGAACTGTTGATGTTTTTTCTATGTTCATTATATCAACTCCTTTTTATAAATATTAACACAAAAAAAATAATTTGTCAATATTCAAAAAAATATTAAAATTAATATTGACATTAACTATTTTTAGGTATATAATCTAATTAACAAATACATAGGAGGTCAACTATGAGAATAAATTTAGAGGTATTTTTAACAGAAAGAGAAATTGCTAAAAAAACAGGAAATACAAACTTTTTAACTTGGTTAGATTTTCAAATTGAAAAGTATTTAATGCAAGAGGAAATAAAAGTAGCTAAACGTAACAAATTAGCTGAAATAGAGTTTTTATTAGGAGATTCAAGTATTCCTAAAGATATTTTGTTAAATGCTAAAAATGAGATTATAGGAGGTTTGATATGATATATAAAAAGTTGTTAGCTGTACAAAAAGAAATAAAAGGTCTTGGAAAAGATGCAACAAGTGGTTCTGGCAATTTTGGATATAAATATGTAACTGGGTCAAAAGTTTTAGAAGCTATAAAGCCAATACTTAACGAACAAGGTTTAATATTAAAGCAAGAAATTGTTAAAGTTGAAAATGAAAGAATTGATTATACTACTAAAAACGGAAGTAAATCAGAAATGTTATATAAAGTTTGGCAAAAATTTACGTGGATTGATACAGAAACAGGAGAAAAAGACGAAAACGAATTTTATGCAGCAGGTCAAAACGATTGGGAAAAAGGTTTAGGAAGTGCTTTAACTTATGCTGAAAGGTATTTTTTATTAAAATATTTCCACATAGCTACTGATGAAGATGATATAGATAACTCTGAAAGAAAAGCAGAAGAGCAAAAGAAATCAATTGCAGAAGAAAACAAAAGAAAAGATGCAGCAATTAAATTTATAACCGAATTTGTAGGAAATGACATGGATAAATTTGAAAAAGTTTTAGCACACATGAATAAAACTTTTAATAGTAATCACAAAGGATTCAACACATTTAATTTAGAAGAACTTGAAGGATATAATGAAGCTTTAAAAAAGAAAGGTGGTAAATGATGGCTGTATTTAGTTTAAAAAATAGTTTTGTCAATAAAGTAGAAGAAAAAAATGGATTTATTAAAGCTAATCTTTCTGATAGTAGAAAGAAAGCTGATGGTACTTGGGAAAGTTTCCAATGGTTAGGTTGCTCGATTATGTGGAATGCTAAATCTGTGGAGATTAAAGAAGGTGACAAGATTAATGCAGAAGGTATAATTTATCAAGAAAAGTATCAAGATAAATGGTTTACAAAAGTAGTTATATTTGGAATATCAATAGAAGGCCACAAAGGAGAAACTAAAACAGAAGCACCTAAAAAGTCAAATAAAATTAAAATGAATGATGTTAAAGTGGATTTACCTAAATCTGAATTACCTGATATACAATTTGATGATGATGACGAGTTTGACAAAATATTTGGTCAATAATACAGTTTGCTAGTTCTATTAAAAAACTAGCTAAAATTGGAGGTCAATATGAAATTATACGAGTTGCAAGTTATGAATAATCAATTACTAGAATTACTTGAAAAAGAAGAAATAACTCAAGAAGATTATGAAGATAACAAACAAATGTTAGTTGAATTATTAGAAGATAAATCTGAAAGTTTAGTTTTTGTAAATATGGAATTTGATTCTGAAATTAACAGGTTAAAAGAAGTTGAAAAAATGTTAGTTGAAAAAAGAAAAAAACTTGAAGCTAAACAAGAAAAATTTAAAGAATTTGTTTTAAATACACTTGATTCTTTAGGAATTGAAAAAGTTAAAACTACAATTGGAGAAATAAAAATAACTAAATCAACAAGCACTATTGTAGATGAAAGTAAACTAGGAAACAACTGTTTTGATTATATCCCTAAAAGAAAAACTATAAAAGAAATTGAAGCACTTGGATATGAATTAGAAAAACAAACAAATAGAAAAATAACAATAAAATAACTGGAGGTCAACAAATGAGAAAAGCAAGTCACGAGAAAACACTTCACTACACAATAGGAGAAGCAGGAGGGCAAATAGGGGAAATATTCAAACAGAATAAATATGATGTTATAGCTTATAATACAGCTAAAGCTGATATGGATAAGTTAAAACAAATTACTGATAAAAGACTTATAGGAATCACAGAAGGAAGTGGAAAAGATAGAAAACTTTCTGCAAAATCTTTTGAGGATAACATAGATAAAATAAGAACTTCTGTTACACAAGATATGTCAAACAAGGAAGTTGCTTTTGTTTATACTTCTATGAGTGGTGGTACAGGAAGTGGATCCGCAATAAGACTAGCTAAACTGATTAACCAATTAGGTAAAAAAGCTATCATAGTTGCTGTAAAGCCTGTCAATGGAGAAATAGGAAAAGCTGAAAATAACTATTTGCAATTTTTAGCTGAATTTGAAAAAGATAAAAATGATCTAGTGTTAAATATGTTTGAGAATGAATTTGATTATGTAAAAATTAACAAGTACATCTATGAAACAATTGATAATTTCTTAAATCCTGTAGGAGAAAGTATCACAACTTTTGACTTTATGGACTCTTTAAAAGCTTTTAGAAGTGGTTATTGTGTAATGGCTACTGGAAACACTAAAGAAATTATAATAAACTCAATGTTTGAATTAAACAAGTCTGAAACTTGTGTGTTAATCTCTCAAAGCCCACAATCTGTAGATGGATACCAAGAAATGACAAAGAGAAATTACGGTTACCTGGATAGACAATACTACGAATACAGAGTTCAAGAAAATCCTAAGTGGACTATATTGATTGGTGGTTTACAGTTACCAGTTGAAACTATTTCAGTTTTAGCAAAAGAAGTTAATCAGAAAGCACAATTGCTTAATGCTAAAAAAGATGCTTTAACTTTCAACATTTTAGGTATAGATTAAGGAGTATATATGAAACACCTACTAATATTTTTAATTTTATCAATTTCGTGTTTAGCTGAAACTTTTAGTTTTGGCTATTCACTTAATACAACTCATATAAAGTCGCCTAGTCGTGATTATGACTTTGTAGAGGATAATCAAGTATTTACACTAGAGAAACGCAATGGAAGCGAAATAAAAGGTTTTACGCACTTTACAAACAGTTTTGGAAATGAAAGTGCAATGATATACATAGGACAAATTAAAGATAAGAATAATAAATGTTTGTATTTTAAATACTCTTTTGGATTGTGTAAAGGTTATAATGAAGTTGATAAATTACCGAGCAAAACTATTAAAAATATGTATTGGGAGTTTAGAAATTATACTGTATTTTATAAAGATTATTCAATAGTTCCAATGGTTTCAGTAGGTTATCAATTCAGCAAGGATTTAGCATTAGAAACACTTTTAGTAGGAAATGCTTTTGTTACTAATATTAAAATAACTTTTTAGGAGGAATAATGGAAAATAGAAAAGCAAATGAAGAGTATACGAATGATGAACTTTTTAATTTTGTTAAAAGTGGAGAAATACCTCGCGGAGTTTTTCAAGTTATGAAGAAAAGAGCTTCGTTGAATAGATTAAAATTTGTATGGGTATTGAAAGTATGAGAAATGAGAAAATACTTTTATCTATAGACCCTGGTAATGAATTTTCTGCATATTGTTTAATTGATATGAATACATATAAACCAATAAAATTTGGAAAAGTTACTAATCAAGAATTAAAAGATTATTTACAAAGCGAAGAATTTTCAGATATTTTCTCAAATAATTATATGTATTTTTCAATAGAAATGATTGCATCTTATGGAATGGCTGTAGGACAAACTGTATTTGAAACTTGTGTATGGATAGGTAGATTTATTGAAATAATGTGTTGCACACATAAATTTATATACAGAAAAGATGTTAAAATAAATTTATGTGGCACTATGAAAGCAAAAGATACAAATATAAGACAAGCTTTAATTGATAGGTTTGGAGAAGTTGGAACTAAAAAAAATCAAGGTTTCTTTTATGGATTTAAAGCTGATATATGGAGTGCATATGCTGTTGGAGTAACTTTTATAGATACTTGTAAACACTAGAATAGAAATAATAGTGTAGGAAATATAAAAGGGCAATTAAGCCCTTTTTAAATTTTTAATAATTCAATTCTAAGTTTTTTAGCATTTTCTTCTAATTCTATTAGTTTATTTCTATCAAAATCAGTACCTATTCCTATATTTATATTTCTATTAGGTCTTATAGATTGCAAATCAATTTTATCTAATTCATTTAAAATTTGTTGTTTTTTATTTTCTTTTTCATATATCATTTTTTGTTCTTCTAAAATTTTGTTTTCTATTTCTGACCATTCTTGAATAGTTTTAATTTCCCAATTTTCACCATTCCATTTAGCTCTTTCTAGTTTTTTATCGAATATAGGCTCTTTAGTATCTATAGAACCTTCAAAGTTGTTGTAAGTAGGTTCAATAAAGAATCCTTGGCTATCAGTTTGCATATATAATTTACTCATAATTTCCTCCTTTTTTTTATTTATACCAACGACCTAATATAGTTGCTTGCACTCTATTTGCTAAAGTGCTTTGAGAAATAAATCTAGCATTTAAATCAGAAGCTCCACCGTATGTATAATAATTGTAGTCGTTTAGTGCCGAAGGCTCTATAGATATTGTAGGTTGTGTTTTTTCGATTGGAACTATAAATCCAGTCCCTAGACATAATATAAGTTTAACAGTATTTGCAGTATAACCACTAGAACTCATCCCAGTAGAAATAAAAGTTCCATCATATCTCATAACAAAACTATTCCATTCATCTGTGTAACCAGTACATTTACCACCTATAATATCCCATCTAGTTGCACTAACTTTTTTAATTCTCCAAAAATCGCTATCAGTATTTAGATATATTTGAGTTAATAAACTAGTAGTAAATTTTTCGTTTGTATCAGATAATGTTATATTAACTTGCCCTGTTGTACCAGTCTTTCTAATTTCATATATATATCCAATTGGTTTTGATGCAGGGATAACTACTGGTGCTCCTCCATTGTTTCCTACTACATTTATAATAGTTCCTATAACTTCTTGCACAAAAGCTGATGTAGCTATACTAGTATCGTTATCTCCAAAAGTAGGAGTAGGAGCTTGTGGATTTCCTGTAAATGCAGGACTATCTAAATTAGCTTTATTATTTTCTAAAGTAGTTACCCTTGCTTTAACTCCTGTAATTGGTGTATCTAAATCACCGATAATATTATTTATATTTTCCTCATGACTTTCTAAAATACTCGGCAATTTTTCTTTAAAAGCCGTTTCCCCTGTTTTCCCATTCAAAGGGTCTTTGAAATAATTAATATCTGCTGTATTATTCATTTTAACCTCCTATTATTTCTTGTATTTGCAATTCTTTAAAATACTTTTTAGCATACTCTCTTTTCTTTTCTAAATGCTCTTTTAAGAATCCAGTTATATAATCCTTTCCAAATCCTTGAATAGATTTTGTGATTATGTCTGCTACTGTGTTTATATCTCTAATTTCATTTAAACTAGGATATTTACTTAAAGCAGTCTTTTTTATGTATTCTATAGCTATTAAAACTGCTATATCTTCTCTTAAAGCTAAATCAGGGTTATTTACTAAGTCTAGTTTTAAAACTTCACTATAAGCTTTATAATTAACTATACCAGTTATTTGAATATAACCCCTTCCTCTGTATCTATAACCACCAAGCTCTTTGTATACTAAATCCCCTAATTTAGAAGGATTTTTAGTATAAGTTTCAATTTCTGCCAAACTCATATTTTTAAATTTACTTGGAAAAGTTCTCATAAGAGTTTCAGCTTTAGTGTAGTACATATTTTCAGCTTGTAGCTTGAAACCACACTCTACCTTTATATTTCCCAAAACTCCACAAATTACTTCGTTTGAAAATCCATAATTTTTCATTGTGTCAATTAATTTCTGCATCCTAACCTCCGTTACTTGCTCGGTTGCTATCCGAGGAGAGTTTATTTTATTTGTTTATAAATTAAATCCTGCGTTCGCTGTATCAGCTCCAACAACAGGTATTAGATATGTGTTATCTGACCCGTTGAGTGAAGAAAAACAATTATTATATTTTTCATTACAATTTATAGTTGAATTTTTATAAAGCCCAAAAGATAAACTGAATCCTACTCTAGCATTTTTTACTATACATTCAGTAGCCTTTCCTGTAGTATAAAAACCAAATGTAGTTGCTGTAGATGGTGTAGTATTTACAAATTCTACTATAGAATTTTTAACTTTATTTGCTTGTATTCCTGTACATGCTGTAGAATTTTGAAAATCATATAAAATACATTTTATACTATCAAAAGTTATTCTAGCACTATTTATAGCATCTGCAAAATATTCTCTTATACAAGTTGTATCTGTGTTGCTATTATCTGAAAAATAAGCTATTATTTTTAAATTTGAAACTGTCCTCAAATCTCCTAAATCTGCATCTCTATTTTCAAAACCTCTAAGACAATTAAATAATCTAAAAGTTGTATCGCTTCCTATTCCTGTAATATTTTTAAAATATTCTAATCTCAAAGAGCCTATTCTACCACCAACTCCTGAAATATAATCTCCTTGAAGTTTATAATAACCATTAGGAACAGAATTTAAATTTAAGTTTTTATTAGTATAAGTACCAAATTTTTCTTTCAATTTACTCTCTAGCCCAGTTTCTATAGAGTTCGGTTGTGTAGTAAAAACATCTTTTTTCCATAACACATAATTTTCTTGTTTATTTCCTTTATCTGCATTTGGAACTATCTCTATAGTATCAATGTTATCTATTAAATACTGATTAGTATATCCTATTAAATCAAATCTATTGAAATACTCTACTTCATCATTTCCAGGGAATAACCTAATGTACCAAGTCCTATTTTGTATAGGATTATCAATTAAATAAACACCACAATCCACATCAACATAAGCCCATTTACCTTTTACTTGTTCTTTTCCTGTTCCTCTAACTCTAATATTATATAATACTTGCTCTTTTAATACAAGTTTCATAGAATTTTCAGTTAGTGTTATAGTTTCGGCATTAGTCCAATCTTCTGTTGACTTCTTATATTGTACTTCATAGCTCGTTACATTCATTCCTATGAGTTTATTCCAACTTACCCTAGAGTAAACTACATAGTTTTGTAAATCGTCTATAGAAGGGTCTGAAGCTGTTAAATTAGTTACTGGAGGAAATACGTCAGCAGTATTAATTTTTGTAGTATCTGTGATGGTATTTTGTCCTCTTTCTACTTTCATTTCATAATATTTCCATTTTCCTAAGTGCATAATTTCAGATACTGTAAACTCTGTAAATTGTGGTCCCTCATTGATTGATTGTACAAATAAATTTTGTCCTAACAAATTAAATCTTGAACTATTTATTTTTACAACATCAAAGTTTTTTAGGAAAGGAAAATATCTTGAGTAAACTTTAAATTTATAAGTTGCGTAAATATCTAAGTATTGATTTAGCAATAAGTTGCCAAAATTTGTAGCTTCAACATCCGTATCAATTTCGCTTGTACTGTCTAAGTCATAATAAGCTCTTTTAAGTCCATACTTTAAAGAATAAGTACCCATCATAAATAGATTAAAAGTACCACTTTCACTGAAAGCTAGATTAACTCTATAAGTCGAGCTGTTTATAACTTCTACAACTTGCCTATACTCGTTATTAACTCTTATCGTGTTTGTACCTTCATCAATACTCAATAACTCGTCTGTGATTATTATATTGCGTTCTGTAGGAATTGTAACTTGATATATTGACATATCAAAGTCGTCAATTATTTTTCTTTCAACTTCGTTTGTTTCTGCTGAATAGTAGCCTATTTCATAACTATTAATTAATAAAGTTCCTGTGCTGTCAAATTGGACATTATCTTCTATATCTGCTTCAAATATCTCGAATTTTGCTATGCTATTATTTTGAGGTATTTCTTGAAGTATCAACTCAAATCCGTTTGTACCTTGCTTAGTGCTTCTATCAATGTTGAAATATGTTTCAGTATCTTTTGTGTAGACAAAATGTAAACACATTCCACGTTTAGCAACTATATTTTGTAAGAAGCTCCAAAGGTTATCCATTTGCATTTCGCTAACTTTTGGTATAATTGCAAAATTACTAAAATCTTTTACAAACAAACTGTAGTTTAAACCTAGGTCATCAATGCAGTTTTGTATAAATTGTTCCAAAAATAAACTAGGTACATATTTTTTATAAATAGAATAGTTTCCATTTTCAATTACTGTTACTGTAGCTGTTGTATTACTTGTTATTTCTATAGTAGTTTCGTAAAAGTTTTGGTCGTCATATAAATAAACAGTTTCATTATTAATGAATTTTTCTTTTAAGTTGTTAAAAGTTACACTTAAAACATCACTTGAAACTATAGCCTTTGTGATTGCTTCCTCTTTTGTAAAAATAACTTCTCCAACTTTTTCTGTAAAATAATTACGGAAATCTTTAGGATTTATTTTCTTTTCTTGAAAATCATAAGACAAATCTTTACAGTTAAATTTGCAAGTTTTAATATCACTTGTAACATTTCCATTTACTTTACCTACAAATTTTAACTCACTATCTACTAATGAAATTATTTTTCCAGTTATAAATACTTTTTCATCTGCTGCAATATTTCTATCAAAAGTAATTGTAGTGGAATTTGAAGTCGTTGTAAATCCTGTTATTTGTGCAGTTTCTACTACCTTAAACTTTTCAACTAATAAAGGCATTGAATAAATTTGTTCAAGAGTTAAACTGTATAAATATTCTAAACTTTCTATATATAAACCAGTTCTTTTTATAGCAGTTGCTATTGTCAATAAAAAAACATCGTCAAGTTTTTTATTTAAAACTATTTGATTTGTACCATTTCCAATACTTTCAAAATATTCAAAATTAATATCTTTTATACTTTGCTCCCATACAAAAGTGTTTTTTTCTTGTATTAAAGGGCTGTAAGTAAGTTTTAAATCGTAATATAAATCGTCTAAACTTTGATTATAAATATCTTCTAGTGTTAATCCGTATATATCTTCTAAACTTTTTAAAGAATTGTAATCAAACAAATGATTAATAGGGTTTTTCTCATCAATATCTATATAAGTAACCCAAATTTCAAGAGTTTGTCCTATTGGCAAGTTGTGAGATAACTCTATTTTACCTTTTATGTAAGTGCATCCATAATTCATATTAGGTGTAACAACTGATATTGTATTAGTTTTTGGAGAATTATAGGTACTAGTTCCATTCCCTACTAAAGTTAAACTAATGTCATATTTTACTTTGTTAGCTTTGAAGTGTGGACTGTATAGCCTATTATTGCTATTTTGTAGACTAATTGACATAGTTCTGATTGGACTATCTGTGTATCCATCCCCTAGATTAAGTACAGAGCCTCCTTCGAGGTCTGCACTTATTATGTCATTTGTTAAGTCTACAATTTCTGTTTTGTCAGACTTGTACATATAATATTTATTTTCTGCTATTCTCATACTACATCAACCCTTTGACAAGTTATTGAAAAGCTTCTGCCGTCTGATTGCCATTGTCCGTTTTTCCAAAATCTAGCAGTTTGAGTATCCATGGATAACTTTGCAAAAAACTTTTCTCCACTTTCTGTATCTTTAACTCCACAAGTATAATCTCCTGTTATTTTTCCATTGATATTTGTACCTTGTGTGTTTGTTTGAGTGTTATTCCTAAACTCGATAAACCTAGCTATACGTTGCCAAATGTCTTTTGACTGTAAGTTAAAATTATATGTAGCTTGTCTATTCAAGTCAAATACTTCGCTTATATCACGAATTGGTGGAGTTGTAACAACTGGTATCGACCAATTATCGTCATTGTATAGTATAAGTGCCATTAGTAAGACCTCCTTGCGTTTCCTGTTTGATTAAATCTACTTTGATTTTGACTAGTTGCCACCATTTCGCTAAAATCTTTTGAGTAGTTGTTCTCAATTCTATATATAGTTTGATAAGTTTGGCCGTAACTTGCATTACTAGATTGAAACTCTGCACTAGCTACTTTTAATCCAGTAGGTAAATTTTTTGTTGAAACTTGGTTTAGTTGTTCAGTTGCTGAACTTGCTGCAAGTCCTAATCGTTCTAAAATTTCTTGTAATTTTTCGCTAGAGGCTCCATAAATTTCGGTATAAGCTGCCAACATTTCTTCAAAACTCATACCTTTAAAATCTATTCCTAAATTAATTCCTTCAGTTGTTAATTCGTTTAGCAAAGCTTCAGATATTGCACCACTAAAGTTTTTATTAAGAGCTTCAAAGGCTTGTTGGCTAAAGAAAGCTTCTATCAAACCATTTTTAAACATATCTGTAACACTTTCAGATATACTTCCACCACTTTTAAATACATCTACCATGTTAGAAATAAAGTCTTGACTAGATAGACTTAAAGCTTCTGCAAACCCATCAATATTTGTCTGCCATGCTTCAGCAATCAATTTATTTATTTCTGCCATAGCTCCAGTTACATCATAACCACTTATATATGACTTTTCTTTACCCCAGTCTGACAAATCTCTGTAAGTTTCTCTTTTTGCGTATTTACCAAAGATTGCGTCAACATCAATACCACTATAACCACCACCAGCAAGAGCTTTTTTAATCGCTGTAGTGTCGACTGTTGCGTTTTTAGAACCCCAAGAAACACTACCACCACCAAGTATACCACTTATTATGTCGAAAGGTGCAGTTAATAGACCTTGATTAAGTCCACCACCTCCAACACCACCAGCCATTAGATCACTTGGTTTTGTTAATTGTGCGAAAGATATCTTTTGTCCTAAAGTAAAATCTTCAACTGACTTTTTGAAACTTTCAACAGCTTCTTGGAATTTAGTATTAGCTTCATTTTGCTTTTCTTCCATGTCACTATCATTTAAAAAACTATCTAATTGATTAACTAAAGCTAAACCACTTGAAATACTCCCTAAAACATTTCCACTCATTAAGCTTGTAGCTAGGTTTCCACCAGCACCAATTAAACTTGCCATAGCTCCTAGAAGGTCATCTTCAAATAATGTTGCTAACTCTCCAGCTATTTTAGAAGTTTCAGAAAATGCATCGCCAACTTTAGCTATTTTTTTTCTGTTTTCTTCTTGAATCCTTTGAGCTTCTTCGTTTGTTTTTTTAATGTTTTCTAATTCTTTGTTATTTTTTTCTTCCTGTAGTTTTATTTCTTTTTCTTTAGCTTCGTTTTCTTTATCTTGTTTTTTCTTTAGATTGTCCTCAAACTTTTGTTGTTGTCTTTTTTCAAAGTTATCGTAATCTTGCATAGCCTTTTCAAATCCAGCTTCTAATACTACATTAGTTTCTAAATCTGTAACAGTTGTTCCACCTGTACCAGTTGAGCTACTTCCTCCTGTACCTGTGCCTTTATTATTGTTTATATCGTTTACCCATTCATTATCTGTGAAAACTTTAAAATCTCCACTTTTACGCAAATCATTTAATAAAGTATCTTGATTTCCTGTATCTAGTCCTAAAGTTCCAAAAGTCATATTATAAGTTTTACTTGCTGCCGTTCCAGCTTCTTTATAACTTCCGCCTTTTTCAAGTATACTTCTAGCCGTTCCAAGTGCTGCAGTAACTGAAATTTGTTTTTTAACTTCTATACTCATTCCTTTTGTAAACTTTACATAAAAACTTAAAGTATCAAATAAATCTTGTCCTATTTCTGATTTTGTCTGTCTACTAGAATTTATTAATTCTTTAAAACTTCCTTTAATTCCATCTGTAATATTTTCAATACTAGTTGCAGTTGTTTCTAAAGGTTTTTCTATTCCTAAAGCCCAATTTCCAACTTTTTCAAATATTCCACTAAACTGTTCAAAACCATTGGCTATATTAGTTAATGATTCTCCAAAAGTATCTACGTAACCTAGTGTTACAAAC
>CAZHNC010000002.1:0-25877 GCA_964532765.1 uncultured Candidatus Saccharibacteria bacterium
TAAATCATAAAATCACAACACATAATCCCTCCCCTCTCAAATTGGCACAACTTAACTTGCGTGATATAATCGTAAATCATGGCACAAATAAAAACAGATATACAAACATTTGCAAGAATTGAAGTTGTTGGAGTTGGTGGTTCTGGAAAAAACGCTACAAATCACATGATTAACGCTAAAGTTAAAGGTGTAGATTTTTTAGCAATAAACACAGACGCTCAAGATTTAAATAACTCTTTAGCAAATAAAAAAATACATATAGGTAAAAACTTAACAAAAGGTTTAGGAGCAGGTATGAATCCAGAAGTTGGTAGAAATGCAGCAGAAGAAACAAGAGCAGAGATACAAGAATCTTTAAAAAATGCAGATATGGTTTTTGTTGCTGGAGGTCTTGGTGGAGGTACTTGTACAGGTGCAGGTCCTATAGTTGCGAAAATAGCAAAAGAGATGGGCGCACTTACTATAGGTGTAGTAACAAAACCTTTTATGTTTGAAGGTCAAAGACGTATGAGACTAGCTGAAGAAGGTTTAGCTGAGTTAAGTAAGTCCGTAGACGCTCTTGTAGTTGTTCCAAATGATAAACTTATGGGAGCAATAACAAAAGATACGACCGCAAAAGATGCATTTGCTATGTCAGATGAAGTATTAAAACAAGCAGTTGAAGGTATATCTGAACTCATAACAACTCCAGGTACAGTTGGAAACATAGACTTTGCCGATATAAGAGCTGTTCTTGAAAATGCAGGATCAGCACTTATGGGTATAGGTACAGCATCTGGAGAAAATAGAGCTGTAGATGCTGCTAAAGCTGCTATATCTTCACCACTTATAGATGTTTCAATACATGGAGCAAAAGGTGTACTATTTTCTATAGCAGGATCAGATGATCTTACAATGTTCGAAATATCTGAAGCGGCACGTATAATAACAGAATCTGTAGATCCTGATGCTAAAATAATATTCGGTACAGTTAAAGATGAAAAATTAAAGAAAAATGAAATAAGAATAACAGTTATAGCCGCAAACTTCCCTGATAAACTGACCGCTGTTAGAAACATATTCCGTGATAGAGAGAATATGGTACAGGATTCTGTTTCTTCACAAGAAGATACAAAACCCGGAAAAATATTTAACTCTATAACTATAAATAAAAAAGAAAAAGAAGAAGATATCGTTGTTACAAATGATGAAAATTCCAACATAATGAAACCTGCTCCAGATATAGATGAAGATGATTGGTCAGCAGTACCAGCATTTTTAAGAAGATCAAAAAATAGATAATTAAAACATAAAAACCTATCTTGAGAAATAAGATAGGTTTTTATTTTATGATATAATCATAAAATATGAATCAAGAAAAACTATATGATTTGGTAATAATAGGTGGTGGTCCCGCTGGGTCAGCGGCAGCTGTTTATGCAGCAAGAAAAAAAATAAAATCAAGCTTAATAACCACAGAATTTGGTGGTCAAAGTACAGTGTCTGATGATATACAAAACTGGATAGGAACATCACATATATCTGGGATAGATTTAGCAAAATCTCTTGAAAATCATGTTAAAGAATATCAAGGTGATATATTAAATATAATAAAAGAATTAGTATCTTCTGTAATTCAAAATAGTGATAAAACATTTACTATCAAAACAAATAAAAGTGAGATAAATACCCGTTCCATACTTATAGCCACAGGAAGTAAAAGAAGAAAACTTGAAGCTAAGGGTTCTGATGAATATGAACATAAAGGTTTAACATATTGTGCATCTTGTGATGGACCTATGTATAGAGGTGTTCCTGTTGCTGTTATAGGTGGAGGAAATTCAGCTTTCGAATCAGCTTTACAACTTTCAGCTTATTGTACAAAAGTTTATATTCTTAACAGAAGTGAATCATACAGAGCAGATGAAATAACAGTGGATAAAGCTAAAAATAAATCAAATATAGAAATAATCAACAATGCAATTGTTACAGAAGTTTTCGGTGAACAATTTGTAAAAGGTTTAATTTATAACAACAATCAAAGACTTGATGTTGAAGGTATTTTTGTAGAAATAGGACAAATACCAAATACTGATTATATAAATATAGTTGAAAAAAATAATGTTGGTAATATAATAGTTGATCCAAGAACACAAAGAACTTCTGTTGAAGGTATATGGGCTGCTGGTGATTGTACTGATGGTTTATATCATCAAAATAATATTGCTGTTGGTGACGCAGTTAAAGCACTTGAGAATATATATGTATGGCTGTAAGATTTATTTATTTAATCTTATTTTAAATATAAAACTAACCACTTAATCCGCAAATCTTCTTAACCTCATTCATTTTCTTAGCAGCTAAAGCTGAGGTAGTTTCATTTCCCTCTTTTAACACTTTCATAACATAATCCATATCAGCTTCAAGCTTAGCTCTTTTTTCTCTAAATGGTCTTATAAAATTATCTAAATCTTCTATAAGGATATCTTTAAGGATTTTATATTTACCTTTATTTTCTTCATATATAGATTTTAAATCTTTTTCATCACGAACAAGTTTATGTATAGCATACACATTTTCTGGTATATCTGAACCTGAATCAGTAACTATTTTTTTAACCAATTTTTCTATCTCCTCTCTGGTTGAAAATAATGGTATATGATTTCCATAACTCTTACTCATTTTCCTACCATCTAAACCTGGAACAAGTTGAACATTTTCCATAATATATTCTTTAGGTTCTTTAAAATATTCAACTGAGTATTCATGATTAAATTTCCTAACTATATCCCTTGCTATTTCTAAATGTTGTTTATTATCTATACCTATAGGTACATGTGTTGCATCATACATAAGTATGTCAGCTGCCATTAATACTGGATATAAAAAAGTCCCAGCAATAACCTCTTTACCTTTTGCTTCAGCATCTTTATATAAATGACCACGCATAAGATATGGAACCGTTGTTAAATATGAAAATATCATAGCTAATTCCGGATGATAAGCTGTATGTGACTGTATAAATATTTTAGATATTTTAGGATCTATTCCTATAGCTAAATAATCTAAAACAACATTCATAGTCGCTTTACGCATATTTTCACCTTTATTTGCATCTAAAGTGTGTAAATCTGCTACCATAAAATATCTATCCGCGTCTTTAAAATCTTCATCATATTGCATATCTACAAACTGCTTCATAGCACCAAAATAATTTCCTATATGTGGTCTATCTGAAGGTCTAACACCTGAAAGTATAATCTTTTTCATCATGATAATATACTAACATATTTAAAAATTAATATGAAATATGATTTTTATCATAATTTACAAATATATAAAATTATGTTATTTTAATAAATGTCAGGCATTTAAAAAAACAATAAACAACAGAAAAAGTAGAAAGAAATATAAAAATGAAAAATATCAGCAAATTCCTTGTTTGGATGTCAGTTAAGTATTCAGAATTTTTTCTAATAGCTTCTATATTGATGACCATACTTTCTTACAATTGTTATATCAAAAATATAAACAAGATTGATATAATCATTATATCATCAGCAATACTATCTTTAGCAATATTATGTTATTTCAACATGAGACCAGACAGTATTTATCAAGAGTTATTTGATATAAGTAACGATGATCAAGATAGTCTCATGGATCATAGAAGTGAAAGTATTTGGTTTTGTGTATTTATAGGTACACTATTCACTTTTTTGTTTTCCTCAGTTTTTGTAAACACTATTTACACCAAACCACATGAAGTGATTAAGGTGAATAATAAAAAAATAATAGGTTTTACATCTGTTAATCCTTTTATTAAAAACAACATAGAGTTTACAAAATAAACTGAAATTTCAAATAAAAATACCAGGTTCGATTCCTGGTATTTTTTCATATTCAATCTATTTAATTATAAATAAAACTATTTACTAACTCTCTCTACATATTCTCCTGTTTCAGTGTTTATTCTAACTATATCACCTGGTTCTATAAACATAGGAGCTAGTATTGTAGCACCTGTCGCTAAAGTTATAATCTTATTACCACCTTTTGCAGTATCACCACGAACAGCTGGTGGTGCCTCTGTCACCTCTAGATCAACTTTTATAGGTAATCTTATACCAATAGGGGTTTCTCCAAAATATTTTACATCAATAATATCATTTGCTAATAAATATTTTTTAGCATCACCTAATAAATCTTCAGATAATTTAAATCTATTACCAGCATTTTTTTCATCACAAAACCACCACTCACCTCTGTTATTATATAAATATTTAACTTTTCTTGTTTCTATCTCAGCTTCTTCTGCTTTATCTGTAGCTTGAAATGATACTTCTATAGTACGACCAGAGAGTAAATTTCTCATCTTAACTGCGTTTACAGGTTTTCTCATCTGTTTTCTAAAAACATGTGAATCCAATATTTCATACGGTTCACCATCATCATATATGATAACTTTTCTTATAACAATTTCATTGTATTCTAACATTGACATAATATATACAATATAAGCCTTTTTAATGTTTTTTGCAAGATATTTTTTAAAAAGTTAAATTATAAACCAACCATGATTTTTTGCATATTTTCTCAACTTCTTATTTGGACTAACCGCATATCTATAAGTAGCTTTTTTGAAGAGTGGTATATCAGAGTTATGATCACTATAAGCAAAAGAACCTTCAAAATTATATTTTGATAAACGATTAACTTTTTCTTCTTTATAATTTATATTACCCAAAATATTACCTGTGTATTTACCTTTTTTTACCTCAAGTCTAGTTGAAACATATTCTGGTATATGAAAATATTTTGCTGCATATTTAGCTATTGGTTCAAAAGAGGTTGTTACTAAAACAATTTTTTTATCCCTAGTATGATGTTTCTCTAGTTCTTCAACTGCTTTCATGTTTTTTATAGGGTCAAATTCTGTAAATATAAAAGCTTTCATAACCTTATCTAATCTATTCACATCTACACCTTCAAAAACTTTTGCTAAAGTTTTCATTTTTTTATCTATATTCGATCTAATTAAAAGAAAAAAACGATAATACAAAAACTTAGAGAGTGAAATAACTCTCCTTCTTTTTAAAACATTTAACACTATCTCATAACTATTTTTAGTTATGAGAGTCTTATCTAAATCAAAGAATACATAACTCATAGATTAGATATTATAAAATTTTTTACAGCATTTTCCTATTGACTTACTCCCAAACTTTATCCATAGTTATAGAAGCTATTTTTTTATATCTTTCTATATCTTCATTATATTCATCTTCTGTTTTAAGTTTAGATAAAACATTTTCTATTTTAACAACCTCTCTATATCTAACCTCTATTATAGGTCTTTGAAATGTAAAAACTTTAAACCAATTTATGTTTCTTAAACCTTTCAATTGTACAGGTATAATATCAGTATTTGTATATTCAGCTAGAAAACCTATACCACCTTTTGCTTCACCTGGTTTAAAAGTCTCCATACCCATCTTACCTTCTGGAAATATACATATAGCTTTACCATTTTCTAAAAGCTCTATATGATTTATAAGAGAAGCTTGATAATCACGTATACCTTTATATGCTGGATAAGCACCTAATATCTTAAAAAAAGTTCCACCATAAAAATATTTTCTCCAACCAAATTTCTCATCTTGATAATGTTCCCTTGTCATAGAAACATAATACATAGGCATAATAGGTATTATAAACGGTAATGCAAAACGTACAACCAAAACATCCCATTCACTTATATGATTTGGAGCAAATAAAATACCTCTTTCTTGAAGTTTATATTCTCTTAAGAGATTAACAGTTTCTTTTTTTCCATATACTTTAAATCTAAAAAATATCTTTAGAAAAGATAAAACTATTATCTGTATAATAAATTGTAAAGACACTTGTATATATTCGATATTATGATGTCTTTGTGAACCTATACTCATATTTCTTATTATAGTACTTTTTTAAGATATTGTCCAGTATAACTATTTTTATTATTCGCTATATCTTCTGGTGTCCCTTTTGCTATTAAATCACCCCCTTTATCACCACCCTCAGGACCTATATCTATTATATAATCAGAACATTTTATTAAATCCATATTATGCTCTATAACTACAACAGTATTTCCAGCCTGAACAAGCCTCTGCAATATCTCTATAAGTTTCCTTACATCATGATAATGTAAACCAACAGTAGGTTCATCTAAAATATAAACTGTTTTTTGTATATGAGGTTTATAAAGCTCTGAAGCTATTTTAACTCTTTGAGCCTCACCACCGGATAAAGTTGTTGCTGATTGCCCTAATTCAAGATAACCTAATCCAACTTCTTGTAGAGTTTTAACTCTATCGTATATACCAGGCATATCTTCAAAAAAAGAAACCGCCTCATCAACTGTCATTGTTAATATGTCATGTATATTTTTATTTTTATACATTATTTCCAAAGTTTCTTTCATGAATCTTTTACCACCACACACATCACAAGTAACATACACTGTTGGTAAGAAATGCATCTCTACTTCTATAGAACCATTTCCTTGACAATTTTCACAACGTCCACCTTTAACATTGAAAGAAAAACGCCCTGGACCCCATGCACGAGCTTTAGCCTCTATAGTTTCTGCAAATAAATCACGTATATGAGTGAAAGCACCTGTATAGGTTGCAGGATTTGAACGAGGTGTTCTACCTATAGGTGATTGATCTATAAGTATAGTACGACCAACATAATCGGTACCAGTAAAAGTTGAGCAATTATATATTTGATTTGTTCTATGCTCCCTATCTAATCTCCCTAATAAATTTTTATAAAGTATTTCATAAACAAAAGACGACTTACCTGATCCTGATACACCAGTAACACATACAAGTCTACCTAGCGGAACTTCTACATTTAAATTTTTAATATTATTTATTTTACCCCCTGCTATTTTGATAAAACCCTTATCTTGAGTTCTTCTATGTTTAGGTGTTTCTATTTCATGAGCACCACGTAAATAATCAAGAGTTAATGAACCTGTAAAAGAATCTTGGTCTGCATGTTTTTTATTTATAGGTAAAGATTTTATTGGATCACGAAGAAGATTTTCTAGATAACCTTGAACTACAACATTACCCCCATTCACACCTGCTCTCGGACCTATATCTATTAGATAATCAGCTGAAAGTATAGTATCTTCATCATGTTCCACAACTATAACAGTATTCCCCATATCTTTTAATTGTAATAAAGTTTTTATTAATCTATCATTATCTCTTTGATGTAAACCTATAGTTGGTTCATCAAGTACATACATGGCACCAACAAGTCCAGAACCAAGTTGAGATGCTAAACGTATACGTTGTGATTCACCACCAGAAAGTGTATGAGCACGACGATTAAGTTGTAAATAATCTAAACCAACTTCCTGCATAAATTCTAAACGTGACAATATTTCCTTAACTATAACCACAGATATTTCTTTATCTATAGATGACATTTCCATAGAAAGCATATAGTCTATTGCTTCATTTATGGTCATATTTGTAAAATCTATTATATTTTTCTTTTTATCAAGATAAACTTTTAAAGCTTCAGGTCTAAGTCTTGCACCATTACATACTTTACATAATCTATTTACATAAAAACTATCTGTTCCTAAACCATTACATTCTGGACATGCTCCATAAGGTGAATTAAAAGAAAATAATCTTGGCTCTATTTCTGGAAACGAAAATCCATCATAAGGACACATAAATTTTGATGATATAAGATGTTCCTCTTTATCTGTATATATACGAAGTAAACCATCGGTCTCACGAAGAGCACGTTCTATAGCGTCGTTCAATCTTTCTTTAAAAGATTGTGACGGTTCATTTATCTCTGATATATAAAATTGATCTATAAGTATATCTATATCATGTTTTTTTGTTTTAGATAATTCTATTTTTTCACGTAACTTATATTTCTTTCCATCTATTCTAACTTCTTCAAAACCTTTACCTAGATAATCATATAACATCTGATAATATTCACCTTTACGACCTATCACAACAGGTGCATATATTTTAAATATTTCAGAATCAACTTCAACACCCATAATTTCTTTTTTATCTTTTAAATCATTTTTATTTATTGATTTAACTATATTATGTATAGTGTCTACTATCTCTTCTTTTGAAAGTCTTTTTATTTCCCTATCACAAGTTAAACAATAAGGTTTACCAACACGAGCATATAAAACACGAAGATAATCATATATCTCTGTTATAGTTGCCACAGTTGAACGTGGATTATTTGATCTTGATTTTTGATCTATAGATATAGCTGGAGACAAACCTGTTATCTCATCCACATCCGGCTTTTGCATTTGTCTTAAAAATTGTCTTGCGTATGAAGATAATGACTCAACATATCTTCTTTGCCCTTCAGCAAATATAGTATCAAAAGCAAGTGATGATTTACCACTACCAGAAAGACCAGATATAACTGTCATCTGACCACGAGGAATAGATACATCTATATTTTTAAGATTATGTGTTCTTGCACCCTTTACATGTATCATATTTAAATCTGTTTTTTCGTCTTTTTTCTGAGACTTTTTCATAAGATAAATATATCATAAATTAAAAATAACAAAAGAAAAAAGTAAAAGAAAAAGACTGGGATTTATCACCCCAGTCTTTTAAAAAAGTGCTTTTGAAATTAAATGAAATTAAAACTCCGTTCTTTGATGATGAACACATTGACCATGTGATTTATGACCACCACCTTGATGATAGGAGGATTTCAAAATGTGCTTTGTATGAAATTGCTCAGCCGCGAGGGTTGAGTTATTGGTCTCCCGTTTTACAACAGGAATTCTTGTTTGATGTAATGCCTCAAGTACTTGAGGCTGATTCCATCGATAACCCTGAAGTCTTTTTTTGAAGACTCCAAGATCATTGTCTGGTCTATACTTCCTGTTTTCATCGTTTTCCAACGAAGCCAGGAAACGTTTTTCGGCCAATCTGTCTCCAACTGTCAGCTGAAGAGCAAAGACTTGAGAACGATGAATATGTGCCCCTTTTGCTATCTGAGGAATCATATCTACTTGTTTAGATGTTCTCGGCAGCCCATCAACGATAAGCAGACGATGTTCACCCGGACGATAATGCATACGAATATGATTAACCGTCTCAGAAACAATACGATCATCTTCAATCAACCCTCCTTTCGACATGATATCAATGATATCAGGATCAGTTGATTTGCGAAGAATGTCCCCAGTTTGAACATGCAGTAGTTTTATCATCTCTGACAATCTACTGCAAAATGTTCCTTTACCAGAACAAGGTGGACCAATGACAAAGATCATAGATCCTGTTGGAATAATAACCTGTTTTTTATCTGCCATGACAATATTTTGGTTTGGTTTTGGTTTTTTGAGTTCAGAATATGTATAAGCACTTACCCATACACAAAAATTATAATACATAAAAAAAATGACCTAGTCAATATCAAAATCTGACACTAACTAGGTCATCTAAAAAAGAAACGAAAACCCTAATCTTCAACCAATCTCTTAACAAGATTAAGATGATGCATGATACAATCATCAACAATCTTATTATGCTCCAACACAGTGATATGTTTAGGAACGGGTCCATCATATCTACCTTGATCCCAAAACTGCTTTTGAGCTGGACTCAGAATCAAAAAAACATGTGAATCTGGATAATACCCTTGAATAAATTCGCAGATACTAACAAATTGACAAAGATTAAAGTTAGAAATAATAGGTAATGCATCTTTCTTTACGATACCAAATTGATGGTATGTTAAAAAATCCTCAGGATTTTTTTCTTCACGACTAAACTGATTTGAACCAGTATAATCGCTATATCTACCTGAAAAATCAAACACAGAAAATCTGATGTTTGGATTAAAAAAGTAGTTATCTTCGATATCATAAGCAAGAGACAAACCAGTCCAACTACGATCTTGTGGTATAAGTGTAATGTTCATCGGTATCAAATATACATCATTTATTTTATATCTTCAAGTATATTATATATAGCCTTTATCTCATCTCTAAGTATTGCAGCGGACTCAAAATCTAACTGTTCAACAGCTTTTTCCATTTCACTCTCTTTTTTCTTTATAATATTTTTAACATCTTTCTTTTTAAGAGATTTTATATTATCAATATTTATATCAATAGATAACATCTTTTTAACAGTTTTTTCATGATTACTTTCAATAGATGTTGTTATATCATAAATATTTTTCTTTATAGATTGTGGTGTTATATTATTTTTCTTATTGTATTCTTCTTGTATTTTTCTCCTTCTATTTGTCTCATCTATTGCGTATCGAAGTGAATCAGTCATATTATCAGCATAAAGTATAACCCTACCATCAATATTACGAGCGGCACGACCTATAGTTTGTATAAGTGCAGTACGTGATCTTAAAAAACCTTCTTTATCAGCATCCAATATACCTATAAGAGATACCTCAGGCAAATCAAGACCTTCACGTAATAAGTTTACTCCAACCAATACATCAAACTCCCCTTTACGTAAATCAGTTAAAATCTGTATTCTTTCAATAGTTTCAATATCACTATGTAAATATCTAGTTTTAATACCTTTTTCTTTTAAAAATTCAGATAAATCTTCTGCCATTTTTTTTGTTAAAGTTGTAGCTAAAGCTCTTTCACCTTTTTTAACAACTTTTTCTACCTCATTTATAAAGTCATATATTTGACCAATGTATTTATCATCAGATGTTACAGGTTTAACTTCAAGCACAGGGTCTATAAGACCAGTAGGACGTATAATCTGTTGTATTATATTTTTTTCTGAACAAGTTTCGTATTCATATTTTCCAGGAGTAGCAGAAACATACACTGCCTGACCTATTCTTTCTTTGAATTCATCAAATTTTAAAGGTCTATTATCTGCAGCTGATGGCAATCTAAAACCAAAATCTATAAGATTCTTCTTTCTTGATGCATCACCTGCATACATACCACCTATTTGAGGTATAGTAACATGTGATTCATCTATAACAGTTAAAAAACCATCAGGAAAATAAGATAAAAGTGTATCAGGAGCTTCACCTGGTTTTTTACCAGCAAAATGTCTAGAGTAATTTTCGATACCGTTACAATACCCAACCTCTCTAATTAAAGATAAATCATAATTTGTTCTTCTCTTTAATCTCTGATATTCAACCTGCTTATTATCTTTTTCTAATTCTTTAAGTCTAATATCTAATTCTTTTTTTATATCTTCTATAGCTCTAAATCTATCTTCATCAGAAGTCATAAAATGTTTAGCTGGAAATATAAAAACTGTATCAAGATTATCATCTTGTATAACTCTTGTTATATGATCTATTTTTTCTATACAATCAACTTTATTCATATTAAATATTAATCTATAGACAGTTCTCTCATGTATTGGCATAATCTCTATATTATTTCCTATTATACGAAACTGTCCCTGACTCAAATCAGATAACGTTCTAGAAAACTGCATTTGTATTAATCTTTTTGATATTTCATTTCTATCTAAAACATCACCTTTATTTATTATAAAGTTGGTATTTTCATACTCTTTTGGAGAACCTAAGCCGTATATACAAGAAACTGAAGCTACTATAATAACATCATTACGTGTAAGTAACGCTTGTGTAGAAGCATGACGTAATCTATCTATTTCTTCATTTATTTGCGCCTCTTTTTCTATATAAGTATCACTATGTGATATATAAGCTTCTGGTTGATAATAGTCATAATAAGAAACAAAATAATGTACTGCATTTTCTGGAAAAAAATCTTTAAATTCTTGTGCAAGCTGTGCAGCCAAAGTTTTATTATGAGCTATAACAAGTGTTGGCTTTTGAATTTGTTGTATAACATTGGCTATAGTAAAAGTCTTACCTGTACCTGTAGCACCAAGTAACGTTTGATGTTTTAAACCTTTCTTTAGACCTTTAACTAAAGCATCTATAGCTTGCGGTTGATCCCCTTTTGGTTCATAATCATGTTTTAAATTAAATTTTTTATCTATCCTCATTTTTTTTATTCTTTTTATTGTATATTGAATAATAATAAAAAATTATTATAAAAATAATAATTGTTAAAATAATACTAGTATTTGAAACAAAATTTTCTATTTGTCTAAAATATTGTCCAAAATAAAATCCTATAAAAATATAAAGACATACCCATAAAAATGCAGATAATATATTATAAAACATAAATTTTGAAAAACTCATAGAAACTGAACCCGCTATAAGTGGTAAAACTGATCTTATAGGACCTATAAAACGACCTATAAAAATACTCTTTACACCATGATTAATAAAAAATTTTTTACCTTCATCAAGATGATAATGTTTAAGTATTTTTTTATGTTTTAAAAGAAAATCAGATGCATATTTCCCTAATAAATAACTAATAACATCACCTATGATAGCACCTAGAGTTGCTGCAAATATCATCAAAGATATATTTAACTTTAAACTAAAAGCAGAAAAACCAAAGAAAAGGAAAAATAAAGTCCCAGGTGTTAAAGTACCTAATCCTGGTATAGATTCTATTAAAGCAGATAGGAATACTAATATAGGAAAATACATGGATACAAATTCAGAATGTATACTTAAATAATCTATTAATAAATCTATGTATTGAGATATCATTTTTTTTATTTATGATTTTTAATTATTATAACAAACTCGCCTTTAAGTTTTGATGTATTTTTTTGATAATAATCTTTTATATTTTTAATATTATCGAAAACAATATCTTCATATACTTTTGTCAATTCCCTACCTACAAATATTTCCTGATTTTCATTTATCTCATATATATCATCCAATAACTTAAAAAATCTATGAACAGATTCATATAAAACTATATTATAATTATATGACAAAAGATTATTTAATATTTTTTTTCTACCATTTTTATGAGGTAAAAAACCATAAAATATAAAAGGTGTTTCTCTTATACCAGATACAGATATAGCTGTAGCTAAAGCAGATACGCCTGGTATAGGAACTATATCTATACCATCATTCCTACAAGAAGATACTAGTACAGCACCAGGATCTGATACACCTGGAGTACCTGCATCTGATACATAAGCCACATCTTTACCATTTTTGATAAAATCCAATATATAATCAATATTATCTTTTGTAGCAAATTCATTTATAGATACAATATGTTTTTTAGGTATATTTAATATCGTTAAAAGTTTGGAGATAACCCTAGTATCTTCAGCTGCTATAATATCCACTTTTTCCAATATAGATACAGCTCTAATAGTTATATCATCTTTATTACCTATAGGTGTTGCTACTACATAAAGTTTTCCTTTCATATATCTATAATTTTATTTTTATATTTTATTTTTTTATAATATTTATAATATTTAATATAAATATTATTGATAATCTACAGGCACAGAAGTAAAACCATCTCTAGCAACTACAACATGATCCAATAAAGCTATACCTAAAACCTTACCAGCTTTTATTATCTGTTCAGTTATAATCTTATCTGATTCACTTGGTGTAGATATACCTGAAGGGTGATTATGTACCAATATAACAGCTGCAGCACCGTATTCTATAGCAGGTTTAAAAACTTCACGTGGATGAACTATACTACTATTTATAGTACCTATAGATAATATCTCATCGTGAATAATCTTATTATGTGTATCTAAATACAAACCTCTAAGATTCTCCTTTGATAGATTTAACATATCTTTAGTGTGTTCATAGACATCATCCACAGTTCTTATAGTCTTTAAACCATTTATATTTTTATCAAATAATCTTTTACCTAATTCACCACATGCTATAATCTGACAAACTTTTGTTATAGGTATATCCATATCTTTAGATATTTTTTGTAAATCAAGTGATGGATTTGAGAAAATACTTTTACCGTATTCTTTTATGACACGGGATGACATAGATAATACATCTTCTTTTTTTGTACCAGTCATCAATACTATAGATAACAATTCAGATAATGACAAAGACTTCACACCTAAATCCAATAGTTTTTCCCTAGGTTTATCTTGATTTGGTAAATCTCTTACTCTAAGAGTATAATTCTTACTTTTTATAGATAAATCTAGACTGTTTTTATAATTATTTTCATTTTCTATAAATATTAAATCACCATTTTGAAATTCAACGTATGGTGATTTAATTGATTTATTCTTTTTTGATTTAATTTTTGTATTTAGCACCTATGTATTATAACATGCGGGTCAAGTATTTTTAATCAATATCACTTGTCTAAATACATAAATATTATCTATATCTATATGTTTTATCTATATAGTCTCAACAATCAAAATATTTGATTCTTCTGTCTTTTTAAAAGGTGCACCAGATACAACAACAACTTTATCACCTTTTTTAACTAATTTTTCTTTTAATAATAAAGCTTTTGCATTTTTCCATGCATCTTCAAAATTATTAGATTTTGGAACTATTCTAGAATAAGTACCATATGATAGATTTGATTGATTTGCTGTTATAACATCTGGAGTCATAAGTATAAGTGGTTTTTGGCCCTTATATCTTGCCAACATATTAACAGCATAACCATATTCACTTAAAGCCACAATAAATCTTGAATTTATATTGTCAGCAGTAAATACAGCTGATTCACATATTGACTGACCTGTACTATGTTCATTTACATCTATATTGAACATAACATCTTTTTGACGTAACTCACTTTCTATTTTTATAGCAACTTTTGTCATCATATCAACAGCTTCAACAGCATAATCACCTAAAGTAGTTTCCTCTGATAACATTATAGCATCTGTACCATCATATATAGCATTCGCTATATCAGAAACCTCAGCTCTTGTGGGAACTGGATTTTTAATCATACTTTCCAACATTTGAGTTGCGGTTATAACTGGTTTACCAGCATGATTACATTTTTCTATTATAAGTTTTTGATAACCAGGAACAGCTTCATATCCTACCTCAACCGCAAGATCACCACGTCCAATCATAATAGCATCTGATGCTTCTATGATACTATCTATATTTGACATCGCTTCCGGTGTTTCTATTTTTGAAACTATTTTAGCTCTTGATTTAGCTTTATTTAAAATATCACGTAATTCTTGAACTTCTTCAGCTGTCTTAACAAAAGAGAATGCAATAAAATCAAATTTATTTTTTATACCAAATTGTATATCTTTTTTATCTTTATCTGTTAATGCTCTAATTTTCAAGTTTGCACCTGGTAGGTTAACACTTCTTCTACCTTTTGTTTCTCCACCAATAAGTATTTTACATTTTATTTCTTTACCTTTTATTTCTACAACTTCAAATTTTTTCTTACCATCATCAACCAAAACAATATTACCAACAACAAGCTCTTCGTGAAGTGTTGGATAATTCATAGATACTCTATCTTTTGTACCTTTTTCTAATTTATCACAAGTAAGAGTTATATATTCACCTGCTTTTAACATAACTGTAGGAGTTTCAAAATCACCTATACGAAACTTTGGACCAGATAAATCTTGAAGTAAAGCTGCTTTTAACCCTGTTTTAGCTGAAGCTTTTTTATATGCATCCACTTTTCTTTGATGTTCTGTAAAATCACCATGTGAGAAATTCATACGTATAACATTCATACCCGCTTTTAATAATTTTTCCATTTGTACAGAATCTTCTGTTTTAGGACCTATAGTACATACTATTTTTGTTTTTTTTCCAAGATGCATAATTTTATTTTTTCTTTAAATTTTATTTATTAATTTATAATATGTCTTGTAATATAACATATTTTTAATAAAAATGTTTATCTATCAGCTGGAATTCCATAATATGTAATAAGAAAATCCGTTAAGTCAAGAAAAGGGTTAGCTAATGATTCAGATGCGTATCTAGAATTTTTAGGATCAACTGTATATATAAAAACAATAAATTTAGGATTATAAGCAGGTAAAAAACCTATAAAAGTATGTATATTTTTACCATCAATATAACCACCAGAAGCTGATGCGACCTGGGCTGTACCAGTTTTTGCAGCAATACTATATCTAGGATTTTTTCTCTTACCATCCAATAAAGAATGATCGACATTGTAAACCAACATACTCCTTATTTCCTCAATAGTCTCAGGTTTCAAAACAGGTATTTGTTTATCTAAAGATTCATTTTTAATTTCAACAGAATTTCCTATTGTATATTTTATCTTATTTACAATATGTGGATTTATAACATAACCACCATTTGCTATAACAGATAAAGCACGTATTGTACCTATAGGACTCATAGCTATACCTTGACCAAAAGATATATTCGCATGTTCAACATCACCTTTATTTAAATTTGAAGTCAATGGAGCTGACTCATTTGGTAAATCTATATTTGTTTTTTTATCTAAACCAAAACTATAAAAATATTTAGTCATAGTTTCATTACCCACGAGTCTGGATATATATACGAAACCTGTATTAAGAGATTTTGATAAAGCTTCTTGCAAAGTAATATATCCCCTACCTTTTTTATCAAAGTTATATATAGTTCTATCTTTAACTTTTATAAAACCATCATCTTTATATTTCGAATCTGCATGAACTTTATCAGTATCTATACCCATGGCCATAGTCAAAGGTTTAATAATAGAACCCATCTCATATGAAGATTCAACTATATCATTTTTATAATTACTTATATCGTAATCCCTCTTTTCATCATGTGAAAAAGTAGGTACTTTAGCCATAGATATTATCTCACCTGTATATGGATTCATTATAATAGCGCCAGTTAAATCAGAATTTTGTTTATTATTAATCTCCATTATCTTTTTTTCAAGCTCTTTTTGAACTATAGGCTCTATAGTGGTATACACATCACCTTCAAGACCGTCTTTATCTGAGACAACTTTTTTTGCACCTGAAAATAATTCAACAAAAAAATTACTATATGCATTATCTTTTCTCATTAAAATATTTTCATACTGTTTCTCTATACCATATCTACCAGCCAATTCATTACCTTTAAAACCTATAGTACCGATGACATTTGAAGCTAATTCATTTCCTGGATAAAATCTCTTTTTTTCTTTACCTAAACCTAAAAATTCAAGATTTAAATCTTTAATAACAATTCTCTGTTCTTCATTTAAATCTTTCAATAACTCTAAATAAACATCATTTCTCTTATCCTTTATTTTAATTAATTTATTATTTAAATCTTGTTTTTGATCTTCGTTCAATTTTAACAATTCATTAAATTTAGATTGTAAATGAGTTAATAATTGATCCTCATTTTTTTTATCTATATTTTTGTTTGAATTTATAAAATTAAAAAAAGATTTAGGGTTTATATACAAAGTATATACATCTTTCATGGTCGCAGCTACTATATACTTACCATCTTTAGTAGTAAAAAATATATCACCTCTATCAACAATATTTGAATTCTTCTTAATATATTGTCTATCACCTAAATTAACATAATTATCATGTCTAACTATTTGTATGATATATAATTTAAATATCAATACAAAAGCAATAAATATAAATATAACAGATAAAATTCTAATCCTTTTAATAAAAGTCAACATTATCTTAATGCAAATTCACTATTATCATTTATATCAAAATAAGATATTTTATCTTGAGTATTTTTTACATAACCCAAAGATATAGCTTTATCAAAATCTAAATCAGATATAGAAGTTATATAATCAAATTCTTTTTGATTTAAATTATTAGATAATAATTCTATATTTTTATTATTTAATTCTATATCAGATGCTAATATAACTGTTTTATATATACATATTATATAAGAAACACCTAAAAACAGTGTCATGGATAATATAGTTAAAGATAATGTATAAATATTTTTTTGTGTTTTATTTTTTTTCATATTTTTTAAAAATTCTAAGTTTAGCACTTCTGGATTTTGGATTACTTTTTATTTCATCTTGTGCTGGTATTATTATTTTTTTATTAATGCGTAGACCTTTATTTTCATTTTCCAAATTCTTAAAATATTTTTTAACAATAATATCTTCCAAACTATGATAACTGATTACTGCTATTTGACCATTATCATTCAATAAATCAAATGATTGTTGTAATCCTTTTTCTAAAACTTGTAATTCATTATTTACAGCTATACGTATAGCTTGGAAAGTTTTAGTAGCTGGATGTATTTTAAATTTTTTATCATCAAAAACTTGTTTTTGTATAATATCAGCTAATTGACCAGATGTTTCTATTTTTTTTATATCTCTATTTTCTATTATTTTATTCGCTATACGCCAAGCTGATTTTTCATCTGAATAATTTCTAAGTATTAAACATATATTATCCAGTGACCAATAATTGACTATATCATACGCGGTCAACTCATCATCTTTTGGATTTAATGTAGAGAATCTCATATCCAATTTTTCATCGTATTTAAAAGAAAACCCTCTACCCGCACCAGACAATTGATAAGTTGATAAACCTAAATCAAATAAAACACTATTAAATTTAACATCTTTTATCAAATTAGATAATTCGGAGAAATTTCCATGTAATATATTTATAGAGACTTTGCTATTATTATGATATTTTTTTAAAAATTCTTTACCTCTTTTTATAGCATCTTGATCTAAATCAATAGCATAAATAAATATTTTTTTATATTTATTTAATTTTAATAGATTATCTATAAAATACTCAACATGCCCTCCGTCACCAAAATTACAATCTAAATGATAATAATTTTCAATATCATCTTTATTATTTATGACAAGGTTCTGATATATTTCTTTTGCTAAAACAGGTATATGTCTAATCATATTATTATATATCTATTTATATTGCTCCTATTTCACTTAATTTAGAAGCTAAACTATCAGCTTGTTTTAAGATATTCTCTTTATATGATTTCCATCTTTTTTCTTCCCAAATTTCAATACGAGTATGTATTCCTGCAAAAACAAGTTTAGAATTTTCTTTTTTTGTTTCTGTTTCATTAACACCTGCATATTGTCTTAAGAAATCTGGTATAAGTATACGACCTGCGGTATCTACCTCTATTTCAACAGCACCACCTAACATGATTCTGTTAAAACCTCTAGAATCCGAATTTGCAAAAGACATATTACCCAATTTTTCAGCGATATCATTCCATTGTGATAAAGTAAACATGAACAAACAGTTGTCGAGACCGTGTGTTATTATCACCTTTTTACCTAAATCTTTTCTAAATTTAGATGGAAGTGAAAGTCTTTTTTTATCATCCAATGTATGTGTAAATTCGCCAATAAACATATATTTCTAATAATTTTCTAATAATTTATAAAAAACACTTTATCCCACTACATACCATTATATACCACTTTATAATATTTGCAAATTAAGAAAATGATATTTGTGGATAATAAAAAATATAAAATCAAAAACCGACATGTTCAACGAACATGTCGGTTTTGTAGAAATGTTAAAAATTTGAAGAAATTTTAACCATCAACTTTTAGGTTTAGCTTGATAATTTTTCATATCAACAATCAACATAAAAGCCTCGGTGTTAACTATCAAAGTATTAAAGTTAATATGCTTGATTTCCCAGTCAAGCCTAGACGTATTCCAATGATAGTAATTCCTTCGATGCTCTGCTGTTCTAAGTGGAATAGCACAATCAAAACCGTCAAGTCTTGGTTGTGCCAATCGAATCGGAGATTCTTCAACACCTCTACGGATTTTTTTCATAGTCTCCAATGGTACGAAACCGTATCCATCTTCAACTGCATCTGCCATGACTTCAAGGATCTCAGATGGTCTTTTTGACATATTTATACCCAAAGGTATAACTAAGCCGTAAATCTTCTGATATCCAAGATGAATTTTCTTGATGACAGTTCTGCCACCAACAAATAGATTATCGGTTTTGATCCGATAATCTGTATGGCCACTTCTATCTGAAACTGTAAGCAATGGGTTTCTTATTGTGATTATATCCAGAGCTTCTAAATCTTCACATGTATTATCGATAATATCTGTATTAGCCATGATTGTATTCTACTGTGGTTTTATCTGAACCAAGAAAAAATCATCCCAGCCATAGGATAATATGTTTTCAAAGTACAAGATGAATTATTTATACAATTTTATATCATAAAAATCAACCCCTAAAACCTATCTAAACTTCATGACTTAAAGCTATATTTAAAACCTCATGAGCTATTATATTTGCAGCATTTGATATAAAAAAATTATTTGCACTTTCTCTCATTTTTTGACTCAATTCACTATTATTTAATATTTTATTTATTTCATTAATTAAAATTTGACCAGAAAGATTTGACTCCTCTATAACATCACAAGAACCAGATCTGGCATAATTGAATGCATTTTTTCTTTGATGATCACCATTTGAATCTGTTATAGGTATTAATATTGAAGGAACATTCCATGCCGCTATTTCAAACAAACCAGAACCAGCTCTAGATATAATTAAATCAGATACACCACCAATCATTCTCATTGACATCATATTTAAATAATCAAAAGGTTTATATCTATCTGGATTTGTGGAACCCTCTAATGAAATATTAGACATACCTTTTACTATATCTATATTAGCTTTACCAGTTTGATGAACTATTTGATATTTTTTAACTAATTCAGGTAATATTGTGATAATAATATCATTTATTTTTTTAGAACCTTGTGAACCACCTAATACAGTAATGGTTTTTAATTCAGGATCAAGATTTAAATATTCATATGCACCAACTTTTATAGGTTTTTGTAATTCTTTCCTTATAGGTTGTCCGGTATGAGCTACTTTTTTAATATCAAAATATTCAGCTGATTCTTTAAAAGATACAGCTATCTTTTGTGCAAATTTAGAAGCCCATAAATTTACCCTACCAGGAACTGAATCTGATTCATGTATAATAACAGGTATACCAAACAACTTAGCAGCAAATAAAGTAGGAAAACTTGTATAACCACCTTTTGCAAAAATAACATCAGGAAAAATCATAAATATTTTTACTATACCTATACATACACCTATACCCATTTTAAATATATCTATAAAATTATTTATAATACCTATACCTTTGGGATTTATACGTCTTTTACCTGCAGGAATTCTTATAAATTTTATATCCCTATCAAAAAGTTCTTTAGCATTATATGGATTTGGACCAGTATAATATATATATGGTTCAAGTATTTTTTGCTCAATACATTCATCTTTAATAGCATCAACGACAGCCATTAAAGGATAAAAATGTCCACCTGTTCCACCACCTGTTATAACTATTTTCATAATATGATAAATTATACACTGAAAATTTATTTTACTCCAATTTTCTTTTCACGAGAAGCTGAAAGTATAATACCTATAGACAATAAAGATATTAATAAAGAAGTACCTCCATGACTTACAAATATAAGAGGTGTACCAGATAAAGGTAACATACCTAACATGGCACTAATATTTATAAAAGACTGTATAACTATAAGACATAATAAACCTACTATAACCAATGATCCATATGATGATGATTTTACTGCCAATTTAAATCCACGTATTAAAAAGAATATATATAGTAAGATAAGAAAACTTGATCCTATAAAACCAAAATCTTCAGATGAAACCGCAAATATTGAATCACCTATAGGTTCAGGTAAATATTTAAATTTTTGTAAACTTTGTCCATATCCTCTACCTGTTAAACCACCTGAGCCTATAGCAATCAGAGATTGTTGAAACTGATATCCACTACCCTTAGGATCTAAAGTTGGGTCTAAAAATATTTGCACTCTTTTCATAACATAAGGTCTAGAGAATATTATAACAGATAAAGCTATACCACCTATTAAACCCAATATTAATATATCTTTCAAATTTCCACCTGATAAAAAATACATTATAACCAGAGATAGACAGATAACCCCCAGTATATCTGTATCTGGTTGTAATAAAAATAATATACAACTTATACTCAATATAGAAATTAATGGTAATGTTCTTATAAAGAAATTTTTTTTAGAATCTAATTTTTTACCGAAATCACGCATTAACCATAATGCCATATATAAAACAACCCCTATTTTATAAAATTCAGCCGGCTGAAACCTAAATCCAAACAATTCAACCCAACGTCTTGCACCACCATGATATATACCAATACCAGGAACAAAAACCATTATCATTAATATGATAGTACCTAAATATATATAAAAAGAACTTTTACGCCAAAATGATATAGGTATCTTATAACATATATACATAAGTATAAGACCACCTAAAAAACCTAATCCATATTGATTAAAACGTACCGCATCATATTTTGCTGTACCTATAAGCATAATAATAGCAGAAGAAAATATAATCAAACCGGATAAGACTAATATAAAAGTAGTTATAATGAAAGGTCTATCTATAGGATGTTCTATTTTATCTAAAGTTTTAGATTTTTTAGTTTTATTTTTATTTATTTTTTTAAAAATATTTAACATATGGTATTGGATTAATTTAATATAAATTTATATGAATATATTTGATATAAAATTAACTTAATAAAGCCAATATCACACCCGATACTGAACATATTATAGATATAATCCAATATCTCATTGTGACTCTGGCTGATGACCACCCTATAGCTTGAAAATGATGATGTAATGGGGCTATCTTAAATATTTTTCTTTTAAAATATTTCTTTGAAAACATTTGAATACTTGAAGATGCTGAAGTGATAAGTAAAGGAAAAGCTATAATAAATAAGACAACAACTTCATCAGTTAAAAATGCAAACATAGACAAAACTATAGTTAAACCCAACATCCCCGTCTCCCCTAAATAAAATCTAGCTGGTGGTATATTGAACCATAAAAAAGCCAACAAACCACCAACAATAGCACCACCTAATGCAGCTAAATCATATTGTGTATTCGAAAATGCAATCAAAGTATATGCCATAAAAGCTGGTATCATAACCCCAGCAGCTAAACCATCTATACCATCTATAATACCACCAGAGAATATCGCTAAAGTTACAAATAAAAATAAAAATATAAAACCTACACCTAGATACATATCACCACCAAATGGTATATGAACTGTATTCATACCTAATTTTACATAAAACCAATAAGCCCCTATAGCTGACATCAATAAGACAAAAAATATACGTGTCTTACGTGATATACCATCACCAAGTTTTAAATCTTTACCATATATTTGCAATAAATCATCAATTAATCCAAAGATAGATCCAGCAATAAGGGCTACGATTAATAATGCTGTTTGATTTATTGAAAAGAAATTTATTTTATCTAAAATATTATGAGTAATAACATGATCATAATCTATATATCCACGAGCTATATATTGAAATAAAAAAGTTATAATAATAGTCAATAATATAGATAACCATACTATAACACCACCAACTCTTGGAGTATGAGCTTCATCATCTTCATTATGAATACGTTTAAAAGCTTCTGATATAGCATCTGTATTTTGTGTACTTCTTGATTTTTTCTTCCACATCTTATACTTATACATCAAACTTGTTAAATAAGGTGTAATAATCATACCAACAATAAAAGATAATAAAGTTGGTAATAAAATTTTTAATGCAGATAATATCATATACTTGATTGTATCAAAAAATCAGCTATATTTTGAACATCGACAAAACGATTTTTCTCTGTTGAATTTAAAACCAGTATAAATATTTCTCTATCAAGACCCTTTTGTATAGACACAAAAAGATTTCCACCAGATAGATCTGTATAACCTGTTTTACTTATAGATAAAAATCTTAAATCATTTACAATGATATTTGTATTATTTTCTCTCTTTATTGTTTGATCAAAAATTTCAGGATATTTGTAATAATAATCTTTAATAAAATATATAATATCTAAAGGTCTACCTTCTCCACCTGGATAAATATTATTATTTTCATAAACATCTAAACCTGTAACATTTCTAAAATACAAATCATATTTACTTGTTACACTATTCACATATTTTATTTGATCATATGTACTTGTTGCAAATGTTTTTGCTATCCTCTCCGCATCTTGATTATTTGATGTTTTAAGCATTTGTCTAATATCATTCAATAAATAAGGTGATTTTTCATAAGCTAAATTTGCAGTAATGATTTTTGTTAATGATGCCAATGAATAAACTTTATCTATATTTTTATATCCTAATATTTTATTATTTTTTAAATCATACACTAAGACACCTTGAGCTGTTGTATTTTCTATTACTTTATTTAAATTATTTATATCTCTAATTTTTGTTGGATTAATATAAATACTTTCTTTTTTTATCTTATCTCTTAAATATTTTTGATTATTTTTTACAAATTGTATTGCAAATATTAAAATACATAAAGATAATAATATTAACAAAAATATAAAAATATATAATATTATCTTTTTAAGATTCATAATTATTATTTACATTGTTTTAACATTATCTTGTGATTTGAATTCTGATATTTTACTTATAACCTCTTCAAAATCTGGTAATTGTTTTATATCTGTTATACCTAAAAATGCCATAAGTTCCAATGAGGGTTTATATAAAAATACTCTCTCATCCGTAGGATCATCATCACGAACTATGAGACCACGAATAAGTAAATTTCTTAATATAAATTGAGAATTTACACCTCTAATATAATCTATATCTGCTCTTTTTATAGGTCCTTGATACAAAATAATAGCTAAAGTTTCAAGTGATGCAGGACCTAAATCTTTTTGCAAATCATCTTTAATCATATTCTCTATAAAATCATTTACTGCAATATGAGTACCTAAAGTTATCATATCATCATATCTAATTATCACTATACCTGAATTTGAATCAACATTATTTTTGACAGATAAAATATTTAAAGCTTCGTCAATTATATCAATATTTAAATCTAAGGTCTTACTTAAATTTTTTATAGTAACAGGTTCACCTTTCCAAAAAAGAAAAGCTTCTATTTTTTGTGCTACTTGTTTTATATCTATATTATTTGTATTCATATTTTTTATTTATTTACATTAAATATTATCATATTTGGGTGTATTTATATCTAAACCTTGTAAATCAATCTCTTCAAATAAATCATTTTGTTTAGCTAAAATCATATTCTGTTTTACTAATTCTAATAAAGCTAAAAAACTTACAACTATATGTTTTTTATGTTCCTTAAACTCTTCTTCATTTTTATATTCTTTTTTCAAACTACCTGAAAATGCCGTGAATTTAAAATTTAATGCAGAACTTAATCTGTTACTTAATCTAATCATCATTTCTTCTATACTAACACTTTTACGTATTTTAACTTTATCAACTTCTTTTTCTATCTTTGGTATTTTATTCAAAATCCTAAAAATTGAATCTTTTATATTATTAAAATTAATATCATTACCAGGAGTAAAAATAACTATATCTTTCTTAAAATTACCTTGAAAATATATATTTTTTTTATTAAAAATATTGTTTATTTTTTGACCATAATCTCTCATCATGTTCAATATTTTTAATCTCTTTTCTAAATCTTCTATTTCAACATTCTCTTCTGTTGTTATTTCCAAATTTGGTAATAGAGATTTTGATTTTATCAACAATAACACAGAGGCTATAGATACAAATTGTGTTTTATGTTTTAAATAAAATTCATCATCAACATCTAAATTTTTTATAAAATTTATAAAATCTTCTGTAATTATAGAAAGTGAAATCTGATTAATTAATAATTTTCTTTTTTCAATTAGATTTAAAAGTATATCCAATGGACCTTCAAAATTTTCTGTTTTATATATATATTCATTATTCATAAAATTATATATTTTATATTAATTAAAATTCAATCTTAA
>CAZHNC010000003.1:0-18965 GCA_964532765.1 uncultured Candidatus Saccharibacteria bacterium
ACCCTTTTCTTTTTCAAGTTCCATATCATCAAGAACCTGATTTGTCATTTTTCTCTTTTCAACAGTTTTAGTTAATTCAAGCATACGATCAGCAAGTGTAGACTTACCATGATCTATGTGGGCTATGATACTGAAGTTACGTATTTTAGATTTCATATGTATTGGGGTATGATAACTTATTTTATTATCTTTTGCTATATATAATATTAAAATTAATATCTTTTTATCACAATACACTACCTTCTCTTAATTCTATTATCCTATCCGCAGTTCTAGCATATTCATTTTCATGAGTAACCATAACTATAGTTTGACCCTTAGCATGTATTTCTTTAAAAATTTTCAAAACCAATAATGATGATTCTATATCCAAATTTGCAGTCGGCTCATCTGCAAAAAGTATAGATGGATTATGTGCCAACGCACGAGCTATTGAAACTCTTTGTTGTTGACCACCTGAAAGTTTTGAAGGTATATTTTCATATTTACCCTGAAGACCAACTTGATCCAAAACTTCAATAGCTCTTTTATATGCATATGTCTTTTCATATCCCTGCATAAGTAAGGGTAACGCAACATTTTCTTTAGCTGTTAAATCAGGTAATAATGCATAATCTTGAAATACATATCCTAATTTATTTAAACGAAAATTTGTTCTTTCTTCATGAGATAAATTATTTATATTAACATTATCAATAAATATTTCCCCAGATGTTGGATGATCTAATAAACTTATTTGATATAATAAAGTACTTTTACCTGCTCCTGAACGACCTATTATAGCAACAAATTCACCAGTTTTTATTTCCATATCTACACCTTTTAAAACAGTGGTTTCTTTATCACCATCAGTGAAAGTCTTTGTTATTTTATTTGTTTTTATTATTATATCTTTCATTTTTTTATTTTTATTATCTTCCAAGTATTGAATCTAATGTATTTTTACTTACTATCATACGTGCCGGTATATAACCAGCTATAATAGTTGTAACAAATAAAGCCAAAACTCTAATCAATGTACCTGACAACGGTGCATACAATATACCATCTGAAAATGGAAAATTTATAGGATTTTTATCTATAAATGGTACCAGAAATCCATATAAAATAATCATACCTAATATAGATCCAACTATTGCATAAAAAGCTGATTGTATTATATAAGAATACTCTATTGATTTAGATGATATACCTATCCCCTTCAATATACCAATAAATTTTCTCCTTGTTAATGTATTAACAAATATAACAATAAATACTGTTATAGAAGCTACAACAAGACCAATAGAACCCATAAGTGTACCAAGTAGACCAAATAAATCTTTCATATCTTTAAGAAATTTTGGTTGAGCTTCAGTTGCTGTCTGTATCTTAGCATCAGTGTCATAACCATTTGCAGACAATATCTCTTTTACCCTAACACCATCAATCTCAGTTGAACCTTCTTTTAATGTTACAGCTATCTCGGAAACATTCGAATCGCTTCTTCCTATCAATTTTCTAAGTTCTGATTGTATCATTATAACCCTGGCATCTATTTCATTTATTTTTGATTTTAAAAATCCCCTTATATATACTTCTTTACTGTTACCATTCACAGTTACACGAACCTTGTCACCAACTTTCACATTTCTTAATTGAGTAAAACCTACAGCATCTACAGGAGTTAATTCATTTACAAGAAATGAACCTACAAGAACACCTTCTTTATCATTATCATCAAGATACGTACCACCTTTTAAAACATATTTTGAAAGATTGGTTGCGGCATCTTCTTGTGATGGAACAATACCAGATATACTTGTTTGAGCCTTATTCGGTGTCTCACCTTCCTTTAATAATCTTCTGTAATCTGATTCTATACTCCCGCCCGCAAGTACTCTAGGAACAACATTGGTTACATTTGATAAACTTGATAAAACCTTTTCTATTTCTTGACTATTTTCTATAATTGATTTCTGTCTAAGTGTTGAAATAATAACATTACCAGAATATCTTTGTTCTGAAGCCTGTATAGAACTTTCTATAAGACCAACTAATATACCATTAACAACAACAAGGTTCAAAAAAGTTAACATCATAACAACAACTATTAAACCAGTTGTCCAAATACTAGCATGTTTAAGCTGTCTAAAAGCTAAGAAAAAGCCAATTTTTATATCATGAAATCTCTTGTTTTTTATATTATTTTTTTCCATATATAATAACTTGATTAGATTCTAATCCGGATAATATTTCTATATCACCAGTATTATTTATTTCCCCTGTTTTTATTTCGACAATTTTTATGTCTTTCATTTTCTGTAAATTTTTATAACAAGAATTATCTGAAATGCATTTTACATTTTCCAAAATATAAACTTTTTTAACACCTTTATCTAAAATCAAAGCAGATTGCGGAATGAACAATACAGAAGGTCTTCTATCTGTTTCTATGTCTATATTAGCTGTCATACCACTTTTTATTCTTTCATCTTTATTTATAAATTGTATTTTTGTTCTATATGTTGAAACACCGTCTTTTATAGTTTCAGCCGGATCTATAGAAATAATAACGCCCTCAAATACTATATCTTTACCATAAGTATCTAAAGTTATATTTGTTTTTTGATCAACTTTTAATTTTGATATATCATTTTCAGATACAAAAGTTTCTATCTGATATTCACCATCATTTAATATACTTATAACAGGTGTATTTGGTGATGATATCTCACCTTCTTTTATATCAACTTTTGTAACAACACCATCAAAAGGAGCTGTTATAATAGTTTTTTGAACTAAAGCCTGTGCATTTGTTACATCAGCTTTTTGTATATTAATCTCATTTTGTGTACCTCCACTTTGTTTAATTTTTAGATTATTTTCAGCTCTATTTAAAGCTGATAAACTATTCTTATATGATATTTGAGCTTGATTTAAAGTATTTATAGCGGTTGTAAAATTTGTCCTCGCTAAGAGAATATCTGACTTCTGTGATTGTACAATTGTATAATTGTAATCATTTATATTTGTTTTCTCACTTACTATTGATATAGCTGTATTTACATCATTTATAAATAATTGCACTTGAGATATATATGATTTAACCATATTAATATCTAAATTATCTTTTTGTATACCAATATTCCATTTATTTAAAGTTTCGCCTATTATAAGACGATTATTCTCTATTTTTTGTTTTAAATTTGAATCTTGATCAATAGAATATTTAAATTTCGGATTAACACTTCTAGGATTATCAAAAGTTGTATCTATTTTAAATCTTATTGATTCATCAGCTTTATTATAGATATTCTGTAATTCAGTTTGTAATATTTGTTTTGATAATTCAAATTCATTTTTTGCCCCCACTAAATCACCTTCTGCTATAGATAGTTCTTCTTCCCTGGCACCGCTTTGAACCTCATTTAATCTCGCTGTAGCTTTTTGTAACAAAGACACAGCATCACCATTTTGCAATGACGCTATGACTTGCCCTTTTTTTATTCTATCACCAACTTTAAAATTAACTTTTGCAACACGACCAGATGTCTCAAAACCCATATCTACATTTTTTGCAGATATAACCTTACCAGTCAAAGAAACATTTTGAACAAATTCTTTTGGTTCAACTTTATAAGTTAAAACATCTGTATTATTTTTATTTCCAAAAATAAAATATAAAACAATCAATAAAATAATCGAAAAAGGTAACCAAACTTTTTTTTGTTTTTTATTTATCCAAATATTTTTGAAAAATGATTTTATTTTATCTTTTGTTTTAGGCATATTATGTATATTATAACACGAAAATATATTTATTCCATTTCGTTTCAATCCTCGGAGTTTTGTCTAGAACAAACACTTTTGCGAAGAAAATCATTTCATGAATATATTTTAAAAACTCAAAAAAACAAAAAACATCTTGTAACAGATGTTTTTTATTAAATTTATTTTCTATAATAACCCTTTCTTCTTTGCTAAATCTCTATCTGATTTTGTAAGATATTTTTTTCTTAAACGAACATTATTTGGTGTAATTTCAAGATATTCATCATCTTGCATAGTTTCCAAACCTCTTTCTATGGTTATAGTATATGGTGGAACTAAAAGTATAGCATCATCAGTTCCTGAAGCACGCATGTTTGTAAGTTGTTTAGCTTTTGTTGGATTAACTTCCATCTCTTCACCTTTTGATGTATTACCAACAACCATACCAGCATAAACTTCTGTTTGTGGAACTATATAAAGTATTCCACGTGTTTGTAGATTACCAAGTGCAAAAGTAAGAGCTTTTCCATTTTCCATAGAAACCATAGAACCAACTTCTCTTTTTTCTATAACACCAACATGTGGTCTAAACTCTACAAATCTTGAAGATAATATACCTTCACCTTTTGTATCTATTGTAAATTGACCCCTATACCCAAGTAAACCACGAGTAGGTATCTCAAATACAAGTCTTGATATACCATTTCTTTCTGACATTTGTGTCATGATACCTTTTCTTTTTCCAAGTTTTTCTATAACTGCACCTGAAAACTCTTGAGGTACATCTATAACAACTTCTTCAAAAGGTTCATGCAATACACCTTCTATCTCTTTAGTTATAACCTCTGGATTTGAAACTTGAACCTCAAAACCTTCACGTCTCATCTGTTCTAGTAAAACAGCTATATGAAGTTCACCGCGACCATAAACTTTAAAAGTATCCCCTGAATCACCATGATCAAAATCAACACGTAAACCTACATTGACTTCTAATTCTTTTTCGAGTCTATCTCTAATCTGACGAGATGTAACATATTTTCCATCTTTTCCCGCAAAAGGAGAATTGTTAACCAAAAAGTTTAATGCAATAGTTGGTTCATCTATACCAATAGATTTTAAAGGTTCCATATCTGGATCAGATGTTATAGTTTCACCTATATATATATCTGTAAGACCAGCAATCATCACTATATCACCAACAGAAGCTTTTTCTGCTTCAATTTTAGATTGACCTTCAAATGAAAATATTTTTATTATTTTTCCAACTCTTTTTTCTTTATCTTTATTTAAAATGTAAACTTGTTTATTTACTTCTATAGAACCATTCCATACACGACAAAGTGCCATACGGCCAACAAAATTATCATAAGCCAAGTTAAAAGGTTGCGCCACAAAAACATCATCCTGTCTCAAAGGTTGCGCTGGTTGTACATGTGAAATAATCTCATCAAATAATGGATCTAGATTAACAAATTCATCTGTTAATTCTTTTTTAGCAACAGCATCACGACCTATAGCATAAACCACAGGAAAATCTAATTGTGAATCATGAGCACCTAACTCTATAAACAACTCTAATATCTCATCATGAACTTTATGTGGGTCAGCAGCGGGTTTATCAAGCTTATTCATAATAATAATAGGATTCAAACCAAGTTCTAATGATTTTTTCAAAACAAAACGTGTTTGCGGCATAGGACCTTCCTGTGCATCAACTAAAAGTAAAACTGTATCAATAGAACGTAGAACGCGCTCAACTTCAGAACCGAAATCAGCATGTCCTGGTGTATCAACTATATTTATCTTATGTCCTTTATATGTAAGTGAAGCATTTTTAGCATATATAGTAATACCTCTCTCTTGCTCTATAGAGTTTGAGTCCATAGATGCATTTTCATCTTTTATTGCACCAGTATAACGAAGCATGGCATCAACCAAAGTTGTCTTACCATGATCCACGTGAGCGATTATAGCTATATTTCTTATATCATTTGAGTTATTTTGAGTCATCGCATTATTTTGACATATTTTTATGAAAATTGCAAAAATATAGCCTTTATACTTTAAAAGTGTTTTAATATAAAAATGAGTAAAATAAAAAAATCAATATTACTAACAACCTTTTGGGTTTTAATGGCTTTTATTTTTGGTACATATGTATATATAAATAAAGGCCATGATTTAGGTTTCGAATGGTTTTCTGTCTATATAACAGAATATATGCTTTCTATAGACAACTTATTTATCATGCTTTTGATTTTTTCTTATTTTAAAGTCGAAGAAAAATATCAACATAAAGTATTATTTTTAGGTATATTAGGCGCATTCATATTCAGATTCATTTTTATTAGTTTAGGATTTGAAATAGTACAAAGATTTGAATGGGTATTATATATTTTTGGTGCATTACTTATATATACCGGAATTAAAATACTTAAAGAAAAAAACGAAAAAGAACAAAATCTAGATAAAAATAAATTATTAAAATTCTTTGATAAAATACTACCGATCAGTTATGAAAATCATGGTAAAAAATTTTTTGTAAAAAAGAATAATAAATTTTATATAACAACATTATTTTTATGTTTATTAATGATAGAGTTTTCAGATATAGTATTCGCTGTAGATTCCATACCTGCATCATTTGCAATAAGTCAAAATAAATTTATTATTTTTACAGCAAATGCATTTGCATTATTAGGATTAAGATCGTTATTCTTTGTTGTTGAATATATATTACATAAATTTCATCTTATAACTAAAGCTTTAGCTATAATATTATTTTTTATAGGTGGTAAAATGTTACTTGGTATAATACATATTCACATAAGCTCTGCTATATCATTAGCTATATTATTTGGAATAATTTTTACAGCAATAATCCTGTCACAGATATTTCCTAAAAAAGAGATGAGGGTATAGATTTACTTACAGCTAGTTGTTTTCGGCTTATCTTTCAAGTCATCATAATACGAACCTGTACTATCTGAACATACATACAGACCCGTACTTAGCTGAGTATATATGACAAATTTTTCAGCAGTTGCTGTACAAAAAATATTATTTTTACCTATAGTACTCTGAATACTTTTAAGTTTTTTGGTAAAATCCAATGATTGGTTTTTTGAACTAGATGTGTCACACAAGTTTGAATAAGAATTATCATTGTTGTAAATAATCTCAGCAGAACTTCTTAATGACGAGATATCTAATTTAACCTGAGCATCTTTAGTTGCTTTCAAGTTAGAACCTTGTGCGATACTACCATTAAATGGTCCAGGCTTCATTGTTGAAAGTACAAGATTAATATCTGATCTTTTGAAACCTTCAGGATTTTGAATTTGAATACCAACATAAGCTTCTCGACCTTGAATCTTTCCAATAAAGAATTCATAATATTCTAATTTTAAACCATCATATGTATTGTCACTATAGGTATTGAAAGTGTTTGTGCCTATAGTTACCTGTTTAACTTTAGGATCATTGGATGTAGATAATGGTGGGTTATAACTCGTATATTGACTTTGTGCTACCGAAATACAAGTTCTTTTAGATGCAACAATACAAGCATCATCAGTACCTGAATCACTGTTGTGTTCAAATAACCAATTTTCCGGATATGAGAAAGAATAGATATCATTCCAACCAGTAAAGACTTTTGTTTTTGAAACAACTTTCATATCAACCTCCTTAGCAGTTTGAGTACTTGATGAAATTACAAGCTCACCGACATCTTCTATTAAAACATTATCATTTTTAATTTGAGTATTTTGAACATCAACATACTCCTTATAGACATAAAAACCTCCCCCTCCAATAACAACAATTATTAATATTACTAATATTATTAAGGTAAAGCCTTTTTGTTTATATTTCATATAAAAATTATACCACCAATTCTCCCCTTTTCAAAAGGATACAACTAGTGTATACTACAATTATGTTAACAGTTATTCTAAATATTCTACCTTATATACAGATATTCCTAGCTATACTAATGGTAATACTTGTATTAATACAACAAACAGATTCTGATGCTGGTGGTTCTTTTGGTGGTGGTGCTGCAACTCATTTTCACACACGCCGTGGGCCTGAAAAATTTATATTCTATTTTACAATAATAATATCTATATTATTTGTAGCATCTGTACTTGTTGATTTGTGGAAATAAAAAATAGCTTAATTGTTACTAATTATACAACACTTGAACTGTAACTCTTTACAGGTATCTTGATTATCTAAATAATAGATAACTCAAAGATATTTCAAGAAAAATAAATAAAATATTAAAACAATGAACTTAAATAATAACAGACAACCATCAAGGGTATATCACGGTGGTTTGAAAAAAAACACAACAACAAATAACGTAAACAATAATACAAACAACAGATATACAAACAGAAATCCTATACAAAAAAATGTAACAAGAAGACATGATAATAATTTAAATATGAATAATACTGTTCATATTTCAAATCAGACAACAGTCCCTTTATCATCTTCAGGTATAGGTGCCTTAAAAGGTAAGAAACCTACAAAAAGATTTAACATGCCGAGAACAAGACCTAGTATAGGTTCAGCAAGTCAAGTTAAACATGGTGTAAAACAAATAATACCAGATATAATTCCAGGTAATTGGCGTATTATACCACTTGGTGGAGTTGAAGAAATAGGTATGAATATGACTGTTATAGAAAATGAACATGATATTATAGTTATAGATGCAGGTTTTAAATTTAAAGAAGAGGCCACACCAGGTATAGACTATATATTACCAAACACAAAATATCTTGAAGAGAGAAAAGATAAAATTCGCGCCATGATAGTAACACATGGTCACTTAGATCATATCGGTGCTCTGCCATATATTATAGAAAAGATAGGTATGCCACCTATATATACAAGAAATCTTACATCTTTGATGTTAAAAAAACGTCAATCTGAATTTCCACATGTTCCCCCACTTGAATTTAAAATAATAGAGGGAAATGAAAATCTTATAATAGGTAAAACATCTGTGAAATTTTATGGTGTTACTCACTCTATACCTGATTCAATGGGTATAATATTTGATACACCATACGGATACATAACAACACCAGGAGATTTTAAACTTGATCATGTTGATGGAAAAGTAACAAAAGAAGAGGAAGATAATTATAAAGTTTTTGATGGCAAAAAAGTGTTATTACTTCTAGGAGAATCTACAAACATAGAAAATCCAGGGTTCTCAACTCCTGAATCTTTAGTTCATGATAATTTAGCTGATATAGTTAAACAAATAAAAGGTAGACTTATAGTTGGAATGTTTGCCTCTCATTTCTTCCGTATAGCTAAAATAGTGGAAGCGTGTGAATCTAGTGGTAAAAAAGTTGTCATAGAAGGGCGTAGTATGAAAAATAACATAGATATAATGATTCAAGCTAACCTATTAAAAATAGCGAAAAATACAATAATCAATGCACAGGATATACCAAATTATGCACCTGATAAAGTGGTAATATTAGCAACAGGTGGTCAAGGTGATGAATTTGCAGCATTAATGCGTATAGCAACAAAACAACATAAATATATACAAGTTAATGAAAGAGACACTATATTACTTTCATCATCAATTATTCCTGGAAATGAAAAAGCTGTACAAAAAATGAAAGATAATTTAGCACGTTCAGGTGCACATATAATGCATTATCGATCATCTGATGTTTTTATACACGCCACAGGTCACGCTAATCGTGGTGAAATAGAATGGTTACATAAAAAACTTAATCCTAAATTCTTTATGCCTATGCATGGTCATCATTATCATGTAAAACTACATGCCGATCTTGCAATACAACTTGGTATGCCAAAAGAAAATGTTATAGTTCCTGATGATTGTAATATATTAGAAATACAAGATAATGGAAATAAATTTGTTAAACTTTCAGTAAAAGCACCTGATAATGTAGTTATGGTTGATGGTTTTACTGTTGGTGATATACAAGATGTTGTTCTACGTGATCGTCAGATATTAGCTGAAGACGGTATTTTTGTGGTTGTTGCAATGCTTAACCCTATGAGTGGACGTCTTATAAAATCTCCAGATATTATATCTCGTGGTTCAGTATACCTTAGAGAGTCACAAGAATTACTTAGAGAGATAAGAACTACTGTTCGCACAACTATAGAAAAAGCTGTATATGATACTAGACATGCCCCAAACTTAGATTATGTGAAAGATATAGTTACCGATACCCTTGGTAAGTTCATCTTTAGAGAGACTGCAAAGAGACCTATTATCATTCCGGTTATATTGTTTGCATAAGTAAACTTTCATAAAAAAAATCATCATCCCCAACCAGGATGATTATTTTTGTTATTCAAGTTTTACAGAAAAAGGAAGATTATCCATTAACCACACACCACCTCCAACACCACAAAAGCATCCACAAATCTTATATGTCGATAATTCTCTATTGCTTTAGTAAGTAAAGTAATAACTTTTTCTTTATCTTTACCTGAACGTAATCTAATACGAAGCTCATCTATAAATAAATCATAAACTATTTTTCCATCTGTATTTGTGAATTTTAATTTATCTATATCTTCATACACACTTTCACCTGCCACTATCTTATCCACTATATTCTCTATTATCTTATTACTTGGAATATTTAAAATATTTTCAACTCCTTCTATCTTTTTACCCGAGATTGAAGATATAACTTTTTGTAAGACAGATAAAGTATCACGAAAAGATTCATCACCTGATAAAGCTATAAGCTTAGCTGATTCATCATCTATACTTAAACCCTCTTTTTTTACTACATCTTTTATAACTTGAGTTAATATCTCTATAGTTGGTTTTTTAAAATTATGTACTTCACAACGTGAAATAATTGTATCTAAAATCTTATTAAGCTCTGTGGTAGCAAGTATGTATATAACATGCTTTGGAGGCTCTTCTAGACCCTTAAGAAATGCATTAAAAGCTGCTTTAGATAACATGTGGACCTCATCGAGTATATATACTTTATACGGAGATTGCATTGGTAATACAGAAGCATTTTCTATAAGTTCTCTTATGTTATCAACACCTGTATATGAAGCGGCATCTATCTCTATAATATCAACATCTTGCACACCTAGATCATGAGCAAATATTCTCGCAATAGAAGTTTTACCTATACCCCTAGAACCTGTAAATATATATGCATGATTTGGATTTTTATTTTCGATAGCTTTTTTAAGTATAGACACTATATGATCTTGACCTAATACTTCATTAAAATTTGATGGTCTGTATTTACGATAAAGTGATGTATGTTGTTGCATATAATGTGTATTATAACAGATTTGACTTAAATTTAATATTTTATATATGAAATTAAAAAACAGATTATAAGCACCTTAAAATCTACTTTTCAAAAACTCTATCACCTCTCCAGCACTCTCCATAAACATAATACTATCTCTTATCTCTTTAGCATCATCAAAACTGGTCATATATGTTTTAAAAAATTTTTTCATCAACGCAAAAGATTTTACATCACCTAATTCTTTATCAAAAATCTTTATTTGTCTTATAAGTGTTTTTATTCTATCTTCCCTACTTGGTATAAAAATATGTTCTGGATTTTCTATATCCTTAAAAAACCAAGGGTTACCAAACATGGCTCTACCTATCATAACCCCATCTGCATTTGAATAAACACTTTTTTCATATCCATCTTTAATACTTGATACATCACCATTTCCAAATATAAGCGGAGCTTTCTTATCAGGATTACCCTTAATCCAATCATTACGCATATCAACAACTTTTTTAATATAATCCCAATTCGCCGGAACTTTAGACATCTCTTTACGAGTACGTGCGTGTATAGTTATAAGATCAACCTCTTGATCTAAAAGTAACGGTATCCATGTATCTATCTCAACATTATTATATCCAATACGAGTTTTTACAGTAACAGCAAAACTATCATTTGCAAAATCCCTTTTTGCATCTTTTGCAGCTTTTATAACTTCTATAGCTTTCTCTGGATTTTTAATCATTGCGGCACCACATTTTTGTTTTTCTATAGAGCGATCAGGACAACCCATATTTATATCAACACCATCAAAACCAAGTTCTATACAAAGTTTAGTTGCTTCATACATATACTTATATGTAGAAGAAAAAAGTTGAACTATAATAGGTCTTTGTTTATTTTTATCAAAAAGTAAATCTTTTTTTAATTTATACTTTCCTTCTTCTGTAGCACGTATTAAACCATCAGCGGATACAAACTCTGTCCAAAAAATATCTGGATTTTGTGATTCTGCTATTACAGTACGAAAAGCAACATCTGTAACATCAGCCATCGGTGCAAGCACAAAAAGTGGTCGATTCTTACTCTCTTTTAATTTTGAAATAAAGGACATAAAAAATCTAAATTAAAATTTATATATTATTTTACAGGTGTAGCGGTTAATGATGTGCCTATTTGCATTATTGTACCTGCGGTTGGTATAGCGGCACAACCACTATGAGCTGGCACAAGACAAACACCGAGAGCTGGAACAAAACTACCTAGAGAATTTACAATAGGTCTAGGTTGATACATTTCATAAAGAAAAGTTATACCAGGTTGAAATATCAATGGCAACATCTGCAGCCTAACATCTCTAACAAATAAAATATAATTACCACTACAAGGACACGGAAAAATATTAACTATTTGACCTCCAAAATTAGAAAGAGGGGCTGCTTTAACTTTTACAGAACCAAAAATCAATGTTGAAATAAGAATAAATATAAAAAGTAAACTAAAAAATTTCATATATATATGATATCATATATAAATTATTATTTAAATAATTTAAAAATATATAGAAATACATATGTCATTAACTATAAAAAATATTATTGGACGTGAAATACTAGACTCTCGTGGAAATCCGACTATCGAGGTTGATGTATTATTAAAAGATGGTTCTTTTGGAAGAGCTGCTGTACCATCAGGAGCATCTACAGGTTCTTATGAAGCATTGGAACTTCGTGATGGTGACAAAAAAAGATATCTCGGAAAAGGTGTTTTGAAAGCTGTTGAAAATGTAAATACAAAAATACGTAAAGCTTTAATAAATAAAACATGGGATCAAAAAACTTTAGATGAGGCCATGATTAAACTTGACGGAACCGCAACAAAATCAAACCTGGGGGCAAATGCTATACTTGGGGTATCACTTGCATTTTCACATGCTGCTGCAAAATCATTAAAGAAACCTCTTTATATGTATTTTTCATCTATAGCAAAAACTGGTAAAAAGATTTCTCTACCATTACCTATGATGAATATACTTAATGGTGGTCAACATGCAGAAAACTCAACAGATTTTCAAGAGTTTATGATTATGCCAATAGGTGCAAAATCTTTTAGAGAAGCACTTCGTATGGGAGCTGAAGTATTTCATAATCTAAAAAAGATGTTACATGAACAAAAAATGACAACAACAACAGGAGATGAAGGTGGATATGCCCCATCACTCCCATCAAATGAAGCTGCTATAGAAATAATAGCAAAAGCAGTAAAACTTGCTGGATATAAACTTGGAACAGATATAGCTATAGCTATGGATGTTGCATCTACAGAATTTTATAAAGATGGAAAATATCATCTAGAACGTGAAGGAAAAGTTTTAAATTCTGATGAAATGGTTGAATTATTTAAAACATGGTGTAAAAAATATCCTATAGTATCCATAGAAGATGGTTTAGCTGAAGATGATTGGGAGGGATATAAATTATTCACAAAAACACTTGGTGGAAAATTACAAATAGTTGGAGATGATCTTTTTGTAACAAACATAGAAAGACTTTCTCGTGGTATTGAAAATAAAGTCGGAAACTCTATACTTGTAAAAGTAAATCAAATAGGTACAATCACAGAAACTATAAAAGCTATAAATATGGCACATAAAGCTGGATATACAGCAATAATATCACATAGATCAGGTGAGACTGAAGACACAACTATATCCCATCTAGTTGTTGGCACAGGTTGTGGTCAAATAAAAACAGGTTCACTTTGCCGAACAGACCGTGTAGCAAAATATAATGAGCTTCTACGTATAGAAGAACAACTAGGAAAAAAAGCTATATTCGCAGGAAAAAGTGCTTTAAAATAATAAATTTAATTAAAAAAACAACTCACATCATATGAGTTGTTTTTTATTTTAATTCATCAATACTTAGTTAAGTAAATCACTTAATTAAGTATTCATCTAATTCTTTCCATGTCAATAAAACATCTTGCATTCCCGCAGAGTATGGGGCAACTTGATATTGTTCAAATAAAAATCTAATACCATCATCTGTAATGATAAAATTTTTAAAATTTGTTTTATAATCATAATTAGACATAGATAAACCCAAACCTTGATCAAGCATTTCTGTATTTACATATTCACCTAAATTTTTCTTTAATTTTTCTCTTAATATTTTAGTTAATTTTATAGCATTGCTACCTTCATTTATATTTATATATTTATCTATACTCAATAAATTATTTTCATCAAAGGCGTATGTAGTAATCGAAGTGTTACCATGTGCCCCGCCAGTGAATTCATAAATCTTAAAAATATATCCAGCTACATTATTTTTTTCAGAAAAGGATTTATCATATTGTATATTTAATTCATATTTGACAATAGGGCGATCTGTATACTTTAAAGATAAATCTTTTTCTTGATTATATAATTCACCACCTATTTTCCACTCTTCCTGTTTTTGTTTTACAATAGATATTATTTTTTCTTCTATTATATTTTTTTTATCTCTATAGTCTTTTGGATATTTAACTTTAATATCATAAAATTCATTTGATTCTTCAATCTTTTTTTCTTCAAATATAATCTTTTGTGGAGTTGAGTCTATATTCACAGCGATATCATCTTTTGTGTTTTTATCTATATTTTCAGAAAAATATCTTATATATATAAAATATACAATCAATAAAGATATAAATATAAATAATAATTTATTAAAATTCTTCATATATACATTATACTATATTTATATTCGATAAATATATTCGTTTTAAATCTTTTACCCTATTTTTATAATCAGGTATAGTTTCAGATATTAATTTCCAAAAACCTTTACCGTGATTAAACTCTTTAAGATGACAAAGTTCATGAACAACTATATATTCAGCTAAATATTCAGGTATCATAGATATTTTATAATTAAAATTTAGATTCCTTTTTTTTGAACAAGAACCCCATCTTGTTTTCTGATTTTTTATGGATATCTTATTATATTTAAAATTATAATATTTGTTATATAAATTTATTTTATCTATAACTATTTTATTAGCCAACATTTTATATTTCAAATAATCAACTTTTGAAATACTTTCGTGAAAATTATTTTTTAAATTATTTTGTTTTATATTATCAATATTTTTTTGTATCCAATCTTTTTTAAAATAAATAAAATCCTCAACTTGTTTTATATTAACAAATCTAGGTTTTGTTACATATACACAACCATCATTTTTTATACGTATGGTTATATTTTTTGCTTTAAAATTATTTTTTAATATATAAGAATACAATTTTTTATTTTCTTAAAATCTTATCTATTTTTCTTGCTATATTTATAAAATCTTTTTCTTTTTTCCCTCTAGTGGTTTCAGCAGCTGTACCAAGCCTTATACCAGATGGATCAAAAGCAGACCTAGTTTCACTTGGTATAGTATTTTTATTTACAATAATACCCTCTTTTTCTAATCTATCACTAGCATCAGATCCAGATATACCTTTACCATTCATCCAAACGTCTACAAGAACAAGATGTGTATCTGTACCACCTGATATTATTCGCCAACCAAGTTTCTGTAATTCATTAGCTAAAGCATTTGCATTTTTCTTAACCTGTAAAGCATATTTTTTAAAATCAGAAGTTTTAGCCTCCTTCAAAGCAACAGCAACCGCAGCTATTTGATTATTATGTGGACCGCCTTGAAGACCAGGAAACACAGCTTTATCTATAGCATCACTATAATCTTTTTTAGAAAAAATCATAGCTGATCTTGGACCTCTTAATGTCTTATGAACTGTTGTTGTAACAATATCCACATATTCAAAAGGTGAAGGATATTGTTTACCTGCCACTAAACCAGCAAAATGAGACATATCACACATAAGTATAGTTGGTTTTAATCCAGCCTTCTTTCTAATAGATGAAGAAAAATCCGCTATTTCTCTAAATTTTTTAAAATCTACCACACGTGGATAAGCTGTAAATCCACAGACTATAATATCAGGCAACTCTTCTTTGGCTATTTTTTTTAAATTATCATAATCAATGACTTCCTTTTTTTCATCTACACCATAAGATATTTGTTGCCAAAACTTACCTGTAGCAGAAACCTTATGACCATGTGTAAGATGACCACCATGAGAAAGTGACATACCCATAATCTTTCCACCTTTTGGAACATGAGCTAAATACACAGCGAGATTAGCTGGTGAACCTGATAAAGGTTGAACATTTACATGCCAAATATCTTTATTTAAATCAAATAAAGATAAAGCTCTCTCTTTCGCCAAATTCTCTATCTTATCTATAACTTGATTTCCACCATAATACCTTCTCTCTGGATACCCTTCTGAATATTTATTTGTAAGTGAAGAACCTAAAGCTTTTAAAACATCTGCAGATACCACATTTTCTGATGCTATTAAATTTATAACTTTTTTTTGACGTTTATTTTCATCTTGTAACAATTTTTGTATTTGTATATCTTTCATAATATTAATTGTATCAAATCGATAAAAAAGTCAAACCTCGCTTATTTATTAGAATAGTATTATAATCAAAAAATGAGACAATATCACGATTTACTTAAAAAAATAATGAATGAAGGTGTTGATACTACAGATAGAACAGGGACTGGAACAAGAGCTATATTTGGATATCAAATGCGATTTAATCTAGAAGAAGGATTTCCATTATTAACAACAAAAAAAGTTCCATTTAAATTAATATTAAGTGAATTATTGTGGTTTATTAAAGGTGATACTAGATTGAAAACTTTATTAGAAAATAATAATCATATATGGGATGAATGGCCATATAAATGGTATTTAAAATCAGAAGGTTTAAATATACCTCAAATAGGTAGTGATGAGTGGAATCAGGGGTTAAAAGCTTTTACTGATAAAATTATAAATGATTCAGATTTTGAAAAAAAATACGGAAATCTTGGACCAGTATACGGATATCAATGGAGATCATGGCCTGATCATAAAAAACAAAATAATCATATAGACCAATTAGCAAATATAATAGAGCAAATAAAAAGCACGCCTGACTCAAGGAGATTAATAGTTTCTGCTTGGAATCCAGCAGATATAGACGAAATGGCAAAAGCTGGTTTACCACCATGTCACTGTTTATTTCAATTTAAAATATTTGGGGATAAAATCTCTTTACAACTTTATCAAAGAAGTTGTGATACCTTTTTAGGCTTACCTTTTAATATAGCAAGTTATTCTCTTTTACTTATGATGATAGCTCAAGTTACAGGATATAAAGCTCATGAATTCATATGGACAGGAGGTGATACTCATATATATTCAAATCATTTCGATCAAGTAAAAGAGCAATTATCTAGGGATTTTAAACAATTATCAAAAGTAAAAATAAATCCAAACATAAAGAATCTCTTTGATTTTACAATAGATGATTTTGAATTAATAGGATATGATTCACACCCTGCCATCAAAGCACCTATTGCTGTATAATTAAGACATGATAAAAACTTATATAATCGTTGCCCAAACAGCTGATGGAAAAATAGCACGTAATAAAGATCATGAAGCAAATTGGACTAGCCGTACTGATAAAAAACATTTTATAGAGATGACCAAAAAATCAGGTGTTATGATTATGGGTTTAAATACTTTTAAAACTTTTCCATCACCACTTAAAGATAGATTACATATAGTTTATTCTGATAAAGATGATGCATATAAAGATAATATACCTGGAATAGTTGAGTACACAAAAGATGAACCAGAAATATTAATAAAAAAACTTGAAGAAAGAGGTTTCAAAGAAGTTGCTATATGCGGTGGTAGTACCATATATACAATGTTTTTAAAATCTGGTTTAGTTGAAAAAATATATATAACTATAGAATCCAAATTATTTGGTGAAGGTATGAGTATTTTTAATCAATCTGTTGATATAACTATGAATCTAATAGATGTTAAAATAATAAAAGAGGATAATGTTATTTTAACAGAATATGAAGTATTAAATAATCATAAAATATCTTAAAAAATTAATTTAATATTTTCTAATAACCCCTGTAACAATAGCGACTATATTTAATGATTCTGTTGGATATATATTTTTATAATTTTTATTTGCTGGTTTTAAATAAACCTTATTACCATCTTTTTTAAAATATTTCATAGTAAAACCACCATCAACTTCAGCTATAACTATATCACCATCACGAGCATGATTTTGTTTTAAAGCTATAACCATATCACCCTCTTTTATACCCTCCTCTATCATAGAATCACCTTTAACTTCCAACATATATGTTTGAGTTTTATCTTCTATAAGATAATCTTCTATATCTATAGTATCAAGTATAGCTTCTTCAGCTTCTGATGGAAGACCAGCTTCAACAAGTCCTAAAAAAGGTATTTCACCTGCACCTGTTACAAGAGAAATTTTTCCAGAAGAATCTTTATTTAAAAAATTTAATTCAACTAATTTATTTATAAGTTTATAAACAGCATTCTTTGATTTAAAACCAGTTATATTCATGAGTTCAGTATAACCAGGCATACGTTTATGATCTTTATAAAAATTTATAATTTTATTTTTATACGTATTTATCATATATAAGTTCTATTATAATATAAATGAAGATACTATGTGAGAAAACTTACCAATAAGCTGATTCATACCTTTAACTGAATTTTCTCTATTTAATTCAATCTGCGCATTTTTAAGACAATTCAATAAAAATTTGTGTTGCAAAGCTTCTCTTTTATATGATTGACCTCTTATTATTTTAACATCTATAGTATCATTAATCCTTTCAATTTGATTTTGTATTGTTTTGATTAACTTATTTTTACTCATATATTTTTTAACTTTTTTAACTTAATTAATTATTAAATTGCAATGTTACGATTTGAAAAGGCAAAGCAAG
>CAZHNC010000004.1:0-16889 GCA_964532765.1 uncultured Candidatus Saccharibacteria bacterium
TTCTCTATAGAAACAATAAGATCATTTTGCAATATCTCTTTTCTATTGTGACGAGCTGCCATAATAGCAGCCTCATTCATGATAGAATGCAAATCAGCACCAGAAAAACCAGGAGTTCTTTCTGCAACAGTTTCAAGTTTAACTTCATTAGATAAAGGTTTATTTTTTGCATGAACTTTCAATATTTCAAGTCTATCTTTTCTATCAGGAAGTTCAACATTTACCCTTCTATCAAAACGTCCCGGACGTAATAATGCTGGATCTAATACATCAGGTCTATTTGTAGCAGCCATTATTATAACTGAATCATTTGGTTCAAAACCATCCATCTCAACCAATATTTGATTCAGAGTTTGTTCCCTTTCATCATTTCCACCACCCATACCGACACCACGAACCCTACCAACAGCATCTATCTCATCTATAAATATAATAGCCGGCTGTGCCGCACGAGCTATTTTAAACATATCACGAACACGTGAAGCACCAACACCTACAAAAAGTTCAACGAACTCTGATCCCGATATAGAGAAGAATGATACTCCTGCCTCACCTGCTACAGCACGAGCTAAAAGTGTTTTACCTGTACCTGGAGCACCCATCAAAAGTATTCCACGAGGTATACGAGCACCTATTGATTGAAATTTTTTGGGATTTTTTAAAAAATCAACAACTTCTTCAAGTTCATGTTTTGCTTCTTTAACACCTGCAACATCTTTAAAAGTTATCTTTTGTTTTTGGCCATTAGGATCCATAAATCTAGCTTTTGATGAACCGAAAGAGAAAGCTTGACCACCTGCGCCTTTAATACCACGAGAGAAAAACCATATTATCAAAAAGAATAATATTATAGGAAATAAAAATGGTAATATTGACAATAATATATATCCCAAACTCTTATCATCTTTTATTTCTATAGAAGTTAAAGCTAATTTAGTTTTATCAACCCCCATATTTGAAAGAGTTTCAGTTAATGATGATTGTGTTTCTTTTTTAGAAAATTTTACAGATTCATCTTTATACAATATCTCTATTTTTTCATTTATATTTTTTATAGAAGAAATTTTTTCAGAATTTATATCATTAACCAATTCGGTCAATGTTATCTCCTTACTTTCTTTCTTGTTTTCTTGAAAATATCCACTTAAAGCAAATATTATCAAAAAGAAAATTATAATACCTAATGTATTTTTAAATAAAACATTTTTTATATTAGTTTTTTGAACTTTTACCATAGACTGATATTAGCATTTATTTATGTTATTATCTATATAAATATGAGTATATCTCAAAATAAAAAAGCATATCATAATTATGAAATACTGGAGAAAATAGAAGCTGGTATAATACTTTTTGGATATGAAGTTAAATCTGTGAGAGCTGGTCAAATAACACTTGATGGTTCATATATACTTATAGATAAAACAAATAAAATCTATCTTGTTGGTGCAAATATAAAACCATTACAACCTGAAAACACACCTTTATCATACAATGAAATAAGACAAAGAGAATTACTTTTAAAAAGTAAACAAGTTAAAGAATTAAAAGAAAAAACAGAGATTATAGGAAACACACTTATACCATTATCTATATATAGTAAAGATGGTTTAATAAAAGTAGAAATAGCTTTAGCTAAAGGTAAAAGAAAATTTGATAAACGTGAAAGTATAAAAAAACGTGAGGCTGAAAGAGAGATTGGTAGGATTTTTAAGAGATAACATATTTATAAAATATATGTAATAATAATCATGTATATACGTATATATACATACGGGGATGACCGGATTCGATATATAGATCTTTAACATATGTGCATAACCGAGTATTCTCAAACCTCGTTAAACTTAGAGAAAACTTAAGTGCTAAAGCACAAAAAGCTGTTGTATCGCCTTTCGCTTTCAACATGTCTTTCGCAACTGCTAGAGCATAACCTCTAGTCGCGCATCTTACCTGTCGTCCACTTTGTGCATAGGATAGGGTGTAATATAGCAAAGTTAGATCATGGTGGTAATCTTGATCCTTGATTGAAACAAAAGATTAGTTTATATGATGTTTTGATATATATTTATAATCATATAAATGAATATTGAAAATATATCTATGTTATGTAGATGCATATGTTATACCTATATAGACGCGGGTTCAACTCCCGCCATCTCCACTGATATACAAAAACCGTCCATAAAGGACGGTTTTTGTGTATCAGGGTTGATAAGAAGCAAGCTAATAGTTTGGCTTGCATCGGGAGTTGAAAAGGTTTTATATATTTTCCAGAATTAATATAATTCGAGAAAATTTAAAACCTATACTGAAGTCGTAGTCTTAAACTCCCGCCATCTTAAATTTTTATCAAAAAGTCTTATATTATAAAGTTATTTTGTATTTTTTGGGATATATAATAATTGACTTTTTTATATATCTATGCTAGTATAATGAAATAAGTAAGGAAATGTATCCTACTTTAAAAATCAAACACATGAAAGCATTAAACACTACCGTATCTTTGATATTTTGTTTCTTCATAGCCATCTTCTATACATCCTTTGCAATATGGAACAAAAGACCCATAAAGCCAGTTTTAATTAAAATAAAAAATATATATCAGATACTGACTAGGTTGGCATACTGATATTAAACCTTCACAGAGAGCCTTGTAGAACTCACACTATTAAGGCTTTTTTTATATATACGAATAATCCCAAAACCTAACCAAAATGATTTAATAAACTTATTTTTATTTTTAAATAAATTTTAAGTAACGATAAAAATTATTTCTCTTTAACATCTGGTCTAACTCTACAATAAACAGATTCACTAACATTTTGATTTGATGAATTCGGATTTGAACATTGTATTGTAAACTTTTTATTTGATTGAATATTATTATATGTTTTACTACCAGTTAATGTTGTTGTTGATATATTTTCATCGGATACACCACTAAATTTAATCTTACAATCTGTATCAGATAATCTATTCGTTATAGTCCAACTTATATTACAACTTGAACCATTATCTATTATAGGTTTATTATTTGATAAAGATAAATTTATTGATAATTTTTGACTATTATCTATAGAACATGTAACAGTTTTAGTTTGATTATCCGTCATATCTTTAGCTGTTACATCTAATGTTTGTAAAGTATTTGTTTTATCTATATATATTTCATAAGCATTTGCTGTTATCTTTGATACAGGAGAACCATTTAATGTATAAGTATATTTTACATTATTAATAGAATTTAAAGTCAATAAAGTAAATATAACTTTAGGATAACTTTCAGTTGTATAAGCTGAACATGTTGGCATTATATTACATAAAGGTGAATCTGTAACATAAGATAACATTTGCCCTGTAGTATTATTGAAACAAGCATAAATCCTCATACCTTCTGGTTGATTAAAAGCACAACCGCAATTTGTATTATTTGTATCAACAACAACCTCAATATTATAATAACTCCAATCAGAATATCCACCATTCTCATCAATAGCTCTAGCTTTAATGTTTTTTACACCTAAAGGTAAACTATAAACATGAGTACCTATAACAGTAGTACCTGAATTAACATAAACATTTGTACCAGGAAGACTAGAGTAATTATTATTTACATTCTCCCAATCAATCTCATATTTTATATTATCACCATCAGGATCTGTTGAAGTTAAATTAATATTATAATTTTGATCTAAAATAGCATTATTTGAACCTATTATAGTAGGTGCTGTTGGTACATGATTTCCAGCTATCGTTATATTAAAAGTTGACCAATTAGATTCATTACCATATTGATCAACAGCTTTCACTGCAAAAGTATATATACCATCCTGTGCCCAAGCTTTAGACGAAGAAGCCCAAACACCTAAACCAAAATAATCAGTAAACTCATCGACTACACCATTATTATCCCAATCCATACCATATTTTACTAAAACATCTGTTGGATTTGTTGTAGGTGTATCAGCCCTTATATTACCTATATTTTTTTTATTTATATTTAAATCACCATACTCTCTAGATACATTTGTTTTAAATATATTATTAATAACATTTAACATACCATTATCCAATACACCTATAAGTTTTTTTATATTCATATCTTTAGGGTTAGATAATAAACCTATATTAGTCTCATACGTAGATGTAAATTCAAAAACATTTTCTACATTTCTACCACTAGAAGAAGGACCTCTTATTATAGGTGTAGGTGGTTTAACAGTTGGATTATTTGCAATAATACATGATTCTATATTAAAACCTGGAACATTTAATACAAAAGGAGTGTATTGTGTTAATTCAATATTAACAGGTGTATTTATTGCAGTATCTATTATAAATTCCTGACCTGAACCTGATCCAGAGCCGGAACCAGAACCAAAATGCCATTTTATAGGTACATTAACATTATCTTCTACACCTAACAAAACTAGACTTTGAATAGTTGATAATGGTGCATCACTACTATAACAACCTGGTATAAAAGTATTGTCTCCATAAGGTCTACTATCTCTGTAATCATAATAAGCATATGTAAACATACCTGTTGTAGAAGATATATTAAAAACAGGTGTTGATGTACCTGTATTTATAACATGACAAGTCATTATATAATCATACATTTCAACATCATTATTTGGATATTTTGTGATTGATACTTCTTCAAGGGGATTACAATTAAGTTTAGATGTATTTATATTTGATATAGATTTTACAGGGGGAGCAATCCATAAAGTTATATGAATATCAAATTTAAAACCAAATAAATAAGCACTATTAACATAATTATCAGTACTACAACCTCCTGAAACAGGAATACCCTCTATTGTATTACCACCCCACGCACCGTAAGGTGAATCTTGTGTATACCCTGTACCAACCCAAGATATATCTAGATATGTACCTCTTTTAAATAATAAATCTATATAATCTCCAACCAAAACATTTCCACATTTACTTAAATCAAAAGCATTCTGAACCTCTGTTTTATCATTAGTTTTTCTTATATTAACTCCATAATTAACAGTAACAACAGCATTAGATAAAGCAGCAGCCCAACCACTACCAGTAAATCTATTCCAAAAATATGATAAACCAGGTAATGTACTGGATACCCATGATACACGTTTACCTGTAAAACCATCAGTAGATGTTGCATTCGGTGCTGCGTGTACATCAATAGTTAAAAACATCAAAGATATTAAAAATAATTTTATTATATTATTTTTTCTAAAAATAAAATTAAATATTTTTTTAATAAAATCTTTTATATTATTTCTAAAATTAAATATTATAAATATAATAACAAATACTATAAATACTAATATTATATTATATATAATACTTTTATCTTTAGGTAAACAAAGATTTTTATCAATCAAATCACAATCATAATTTAAAACTGATTTATCTATAATATTATTTTTATCATCAAAAATAGTTGCTGTTATTAAAAATTTATCAAGATTTTTTTTGGATACAAAATCTTTTTTAACCCCCATCATTTTTCCACTAATAGAATTTTTATATGTATAAGACTGTACAATATCCCCATCCATATTTTTTATTTCTAATAACATAGATTTATTTTCAATAAAATCAGACATACCACTATTATGTAAACACGAGAATATTGTATTTGATTCACCTTTTTTTATAGGAAATTTTAATATACCAGGAAAATTTATTCTGGCTTTATCAACACCCTCTCTAACAAATCTAAAATTAACCAAAGATTTAACACCTTTATAATCAAACTCACCCACAAGATAATACACAGGTTCTGTATTATCAGATATAGTTACTTCAATATTTGATACATTATTTGATTTTATTTCTAAAAAAGTATCAAACTCCCTTATAAGATTATCAGGATTCACACTATCCCATTTATATAATCTCCATTTTATCCTTGAAGCAAAATTATAATCCAAATTACTTTTTACACCTATAGATATATTTGCATCTTTATCTTTATCTACCCTTGGTGGATATGCAGCAAAACCATAAATATTATTATTTAATAAAGCTGTTTTTTTATCAAATTCAACAAATTTATCACCACCTTTTATAATAAAATCATATGATTTACCAACAACATCATCAGTAAAAGATAAACCTGATAAATTAAATTTCTTATTAGAAATAAAATAAGAATTAATAGAATAATCACCTGTTTTTATATTTGTAGGTATTTTCCAATTAAATTCTATATTTTTCTTTTGTTTTGCAGGTATATTAATATTATCAACCGCAACAAATTGATCAACTATGGATCCACCTTGTATATTTTTTTCTTTATTATCATTTCTAACTATTCTTACATATAACAAACCATCAACAATAGGATAATCATTTTGATTATAAATATATCCAGAAAAATCCATTTTTGTACCAGATACAACATATTTACTATCTGAAGATATATCTATATCAACACTACCAAATTTATAATAATCAAAACAATCTACAACATCTTTATTTTGTACAGATAAATCACTTATATTCGGCACAAATAAATCTTGATTAGGTACAGGTATAGCGTGTGAAATATTAGTTATAAAAATATTCAATATTAAAAATACATACAAAAAAAGTTTATTAAAATTTAAAATTTTCATATAAATATTATACATCATATATTTATAAAAAAATATTTTTTATATTATTATTTTATAATAATAGATCTGTCATTTTTATCTAGATAATCAAAATCTATACATATATCAGAATTGAGTTTTTCATTCTTAACTATATCAGGCCATTCTATAAAAATTAGATTATTTTTATCATGTAAATATTCTTCAAATTTTATTTTTTTTAAATCTTCAAAAGATTTTAATCTATAAGCATCTATATGTATAAGGTATTTAAAATCAAATATATTAAAATTATATTTTTTTAAAATATTAAATGTAGGACTAGTTATTTCTATACCAAGATTTAAATATTTACATAGATTTTTTGTAAACGTAGTTTTTCCTGAACCTAAATCACCATTTAAAAAAACAACAGTCGCCTGATTCACATTTTTATTTATTTTTAATTTTTCTATAAATTCATCAAAAATATTCATACATCTATTATATATACATAACAATAAACAAAAACACCCTTTTTTACAAGAGTGTTTTTGTGTATTTAAACATATTACATATTTTCAGATATTAATCTCTTTCTTGATTGTATTATGAAAGTAAAAACTAAAGCCAATATAACAACCATAGATATTATCATATAATGAACAAAGTTAAGAGATAAACCAGTTTCAGGTAAATCATTTAAATAAACCCCTGATATAGGTGTACCTGATGTAACTTTTTGCATATATATACCAGATACAGGTGTACCTGATGTAACAGATGATGAATAACCTGCATAATAGTTTGTGTTTTCAAAAGTAACTGAACATGTTCTAGTTACAACATCTTGTCCTGATCTAATAGTTACTGTTATATTTTTTGTACCAGGAGTATAAGATGTAAATGAAGTAGCTGATCCATAAGCATTTACCAATAAATCACCTCCCCAATTGTATGTATAATTACCTATACCACCAGAAGCATAAGCTGTAGCTGTAACTGTTTGACCCAATTTAGGATTTGATGGAACTATATTACAATAACCAGTTAGATTTACATATGAAGGATTATTTATAACAGCATTTCCATTTGGATTTGTATAAACATATATGTTATTTGTATTTATATTTGTATTCGTAGTAGTTGAAGAAGTTGTTTTTTCATAACCATAACTAGGAATATATGATGATGAATACGAATCGTATGAATATGAAGGAATATATGAACTATATGAAGGTGTGTAGGAAGGATAATATGATGATGAATAAGAATCGTATGAATTATATGAAGGTTGATAATAAGAAGGATAATAAAGTGAATTATCATATGAATAGTTAGGTGTATATGTATAATTATATACAGAACCATAATCCCAATCAGACCATCCAGAGTCACCTCCCCATGAACCAGATCCAGATGAACCTGTTGAACCAGCTAAAACAATAGAAGGTATAATAAATACAACAAAAGCTGTAAATATAACTATTTTTTTAATTTGTATTTTAGTTTTTAACATACATATATTATAGCATATACACATATTTTGTCAAGGATAAAAATTGACTTTTATATATAAATATTTTATTAAAAACATTGTAAAATAAAGAAAAAACCCGCTTTTACAGCGGGCGGATGAGATTTGTAGGTACTCATCCAATAAACCTTTATTTCCACACCACTTTAACAGTAGTGTGACCGATAGACAACAATCGCATAAACTGTTGCCCTGTAAGACGTGATACACGGATGCAACCATGATACTCGTTTATACCAGGTTTTTCTCCAGATATATCACCTTGATGGATAAATATACCCCTGGAAGCAGCCTCACCAGACAAAGAAACCTTATAAGGCATGGCTGTTTTAAAGGTGTTTGACCAGCCTTTAACCTGCAAACCAGTGATTTTGTATTCACCAGCAGAAAGTTGGCGATATTCACCCTGTCTCTTGGAAGCGGTCCAGGCTTGAACCCTGCCACAGATTTTACCTTGTGAATAAAGAGTTATTTCACCTTTACCATTAGGATAAAATACCATGGTCATTGAATCCATTTTGTCCCCAGTCATAAAACTGGATCCTGAAGATAAAGCTTTTTCAACCTGATCAGGAGTAACTTTCCAAAGGAACTCACAATCCAAACCAGCATTTTTAGCTTTATTTTGCAAGGAAAACTGATCGCCTTCCTTGTAATTTTTCTCCAAAAAACTAATCACCTGATCGTTTATGGTGGTCGATGACCAACCCCAGTCAGCCTTAGCACCACTGAAAGTAGTTTGGCCAAAAGAACAAGCAACTAATGCCATGAAAAACAGCAGGATTGCAATAAGGAGATTTTGTATAAAATTTTTCATTTTTTGTTTTTTTAATGTTTGACCCTGATATATTATAACAAATTATATATAAAGTCAAACACAATAAACCACAAAACCTATATAAAATAAAGAAAAAACCCGCTTTTACAGCGGGCGGATGAGATTTGTAGGTACTCATCCAATAAACCTTTACTCGAACCTTGCTCTGATGTTGGCAGGGAGTTCATCCGGCCTAACAGTTACCGACTTCACCACCTTGTCTGGCGTATCAACGAAGCCGGTGGTCTGAATCGGGAAACCGAACCTTTGAGACAAAGCCTCATTGGATGGGATCTGATCCGTCCTTTGATACTGGTCAATCACATACTGCTTAACAGCAGCACGTTGCTCGGGAGTGGTGTTTTTGGTACGCACCCCGATTCGTCCAATATCAACCTTGGACACAGTAACCGACTGAAGTCGGCGTTGCTGTTGTCCGTAATAACCTTGTGTTTTATAAACACAGGAAATAGAGGATAAAAAACAGATAACAATAGAAATAAGGGTGGTAACAGTTTTCATTTTAATTGTTTTTTTGTTCTTGAAACCCGAACCTTCGGGTTATTCGTGTAAATATATTAACATATCTAAACACAAAAGTCAACCTAACTATAACAAACTATTTACCTAAACATACTTACACACAACAAAATAACATCTTAAAATCAAAACTCCCCTAGCACAAAAACAAATAAACATTTACAATAAGCACATGACAATAATCTTTGATGAAGATAAAAAAAATCAACAATTAAAACAGATGAAACAAGAAGAGGATGAAAGACTTGTTATGATGTTATCAGATAGATATTCTATACCTTATATAAATTTATCATCTGTTTCTATAAACACAGATGCTTTAAGATTATTAGATCAAGAAGAAGCTAAAAAATCAGAATGTGTAATTTTTGATATTATAGGAAAAAAAATACACTTAGCAATATATAATCCATCAAATCAATATATAGAATCAACAGTAGAAGATTTAAAAATGAAAGGGTATGAAATAATATTTCATATAACATCAATAAATAGTTTAAATAAAGCTTATGGTTTATATAAAGATTTATCTTTTGCTGTTGAAACAGAAGCTGGTTCATTAGATATATCAGATAATGAAATACAATCAATAATAGAAAAAACAAAAAACTTAAACGATATTAAAAATTTTATATCAGAAGCTTTATCTGAAAAAAAGAGTCATAAATTATCAAAACTTTTAGCTGTTATAATGGCAGGTGGTCTATCAACAAAAGCTTCAGATATACACATAGAAGCAGAAGAATCTTATTCAAAACTTAGATACAGAATAGATGGTGTACTTATAGAAGTTAGTCAATTCGATATAGAAACATATCATTCATTATTATCACGTTTAAAATTATTATCTGGTTTAAAAATAAATATAAAAGAAAATGCTCAAGATGGTCGTTTTACAATAAAAATATATACATCCGATATAGAAATACGTACATCAACAATACCAGGGGCTTATGGTGAATCTATAGTTATGCGTATATTGAACCCTAAATCAATATCTTCAGGTTTAGAAGATTTAGGTATGTCAAAAAGATTATATGATGTTGTTATAAGAGAGATAAATAGACCAAATGGTATGATATTACTTACTGGTCCAACAGGTTCTGGTAAAACCACTACATTATATGCTTTTTTAAAAAAGACAATGTCACCAGAATATAAAATAGTTACAATAGAAGACCCAGTTGAATATCATCTACCAGGTATAGTTCAAACTCAAGTTGATGAAAATAAAGGTTATACTTTTAATGCTGGTTTAAGATCTATACTTAGACAAGATCCTGATATTATATTAGTTGGTGAGATCAGAGATTCTGAAACCGCACAAACTGCAATACAAGCTGCATTGACAGGTCATTTAGTATTTTCAACATTACACACCAACAATGCAGCAGGAACATATACAAGATTAATAGATTTAGGAGCTGACCCAAAAACAATAACATCATCATTGCATCTAGCTATAGCACAAAGACTTGTTAGAACATTATGTCCTTTTTGTAAAAAATTAGAAGACATAAATGAAAAAGAAAATAAAATAATAACAGAAACAATAGATTCATTAGAAGGTTATGAAGAAAAAAGTGAAATAGAAGAAATTCCAAAACAATTATATAAAGCAGTGGGATGTGTAAAATGTAATAATACTGGTTATTCTGGACGTATAGGTATACATGAAGGAATATTATCTGATTCAAAGATTGAAAACATAGTTGCAATGAATCCAAGTGAAAGAGAAATAAGAGAAGCTGCTATAGATCAAAAACTTTTAAATATGAAACAAGATGGTATTTTAAAAATATTAAAAGGAATAACAACTTTAGATGAATTAGAAAGAGTTGTTGATATATATTAAAAATATATATTAGTCAATTGACTAATATATCAATAAAACATATTATAAAAAAAGAATAGCTCCTTAAATCTCCAAGCAAAACTTTTTTCGTTAAGAGAAAAGCTCAATGTGTTTTCAAGGATAACCCCAGGAATATAGTAAACTATACACCAAAGTGTCCTCTAACTCACACCAAAAACCTACAGGTTCATTGCTTGGAGACTTAAAAAGCTATTAATATTTATCAACTAACTATAACAAGTATAGCATATTGCTATCACCATGTCAAGCGACCTAAATATTATCAAAAACAAGGCTCCTGAGGATAAGGTTTTAGATCAAACACTTAGACCTTCTTCTTTTGATGAATATATTGGACAAGAAAGTATTAAAAACAACCTTAGTATTTTATTAAAAGCAGCAAAAGGTAGAAATCATGCACCTGAGCATATACTTTTTTATGGATCACCAGGATTAGGTAAAACAACTTTAGCTTATCTGATAGCAAAAGAGATAGGTGCACAAATGAAAGTCACATCAGGACCAGCGATAGAGAGAGTTGGTGATTTAGCATCAATATTAACAAATCTATCCCCTGGTGATGTATTATTTATAGACGAAATACATAGATTAAATAAAAATGTGGAAGAAATACTTTATCCAGCAATGGAATCAGGACAGATGGATATAATAGTTGGTAAAGGTCCATCAGCTAGAACTATACAACTTGATTTACCACCTTTCACACTTATAGGTGCAACAACAAGAGTTGCCATGATATCATCACCACTTAGATCACGTTTTTCTGGAGGAGTTTTTAAATTAGAGTTTTATAGTAATAATGAAATACAATCAATAGTAGAAAGATCTGCTAAAATATTAGATATAAAATTAGATAAAGATGCTTCAAGATATATCGCTGATAGAAGTAGAAAAACTCCAAGAACTGCTAATTATTTATTAAAAAGATGTAGAGATTTAGCACAAATATATGAAAGAGATTTAACAGAAGATATAGTAATAGAAGCTTTAAATATGATTGGAACAGATAGAATAGGATTAAACAAATCAGATATAGATTTATTAGAAACTATTATCAAAAAATACAATGGCGGACCAGTAGGTTTATCAACTATAGCAGCTTCATTATCAGAAGATGAAGATACTATAGAAGATTTTAATGAACCTTATCTAATACAATTAGGTTTCTTAAACAGAACACCAAGAGGTAGAGTTGTAACAGAATTAGCATATAATCATTTAAATATTCCTTATATAAATATAAAAAATGAATAATAAAAAAGATAAAATTATTATCTCAATAGATCCTGGTTATGAGAGATTAGGTATATGTATATTATCGAAAAATAAATTAGATAAAAAAATAAAAATTTTACATTCAGAATGTTTTAAAACATTAAATACTTTGGATTTTAAAGAAAGATTATTGAAAATAGGTTTACATATAGAAGATTTAATAAATAAATTTCACCCAGAAGATATAGCTATAGAAAACCTATTTCTTAATACAAATCAAAAAACTGTAATGAAAGTGGCTCAAGTTATAGGTACTATTTTTTATATATCTAAAAAAAATAATATAAAAATTTTTGAGTATACACCATTACAAATAAAATCATCAATAACTGGATCTGGTCGAAGTGATAAAACATCTATACAAAAAATGTTAAATATTTTAATACCTGAATTAAAAGAAATGGGTAAAAAAATAGATGATGAATATGATTCTATAGCATGTGGATTAACACACTTTGCATTCGAAAGGAGTTTATGATTAAATATCAACAATATGCCTAAAAAAAATCTAAATAATGATTCTGTTAATGAAGATATATTGAAAACTGATGATTTATCAATACCTGATTTAGAAATAGATTTAAATGATGATGATTTATTAATCACAACAGAGGAAACATTAACTATAATGATAGAAGATGATGAAAGTCTTATTGAAGATGAAGAATTTTTACTTGGATTAGATAATAGAAATAAAAAGAAAAAAAGTACATCAGAAGAAGATGATGATATGTAAGATTTTGATAGTTATTTTTTTCAAGAGGAATAAGTGATAATATATAAATATGTTTAAATTTTTAAAGAAAGTTGTATACAAACTTGAGGATTTTATTATTCTAATAATAATTAAAATAGTAAAATCAATTAAAAAAATAAAGAAAAATAAACATAGAAGAAAAATAATATATAAAATATCTATTTTTATATTATCTATTTTTATGTTATTTTCAGCTTTATTTTTATTATGGTTTAATACATTAAAAACACCAGATATAAATGTTTTTGATGATAAACTTTTAGGTCAATCTGCTAAGATTTATGATAGAACAGGAAATATATTATTATATGATCTCAGTCAAAAAGTTAGAAGATCTGTCGTAACACTTGATCAAATATCACCATATATTAAAAATGCAACTATAGCAATAGAAGACAATGGATTTTATAATCATGATGGTATAAAAATAACTTCCCTATTCAGAGCTGTATTAGCAAATATAAATAACAGAGGTTATAGTCAAGGAGGTTCAACTATCACACAACAAGTTGTTAAAAATTCATTATTAACAACAGATAAAAAAATAACAAGAAAAATAAAAGAGATTTTTCTAGCTCTAAAACTTGAGAGAAATTTAACAAAAGATGAAATATTGACCCTTTATTTAAATAATTCACCTTATGGTGGAAATATATATGGTGTTGAAGAAGCTAGTCAATTATTTTTTAATAAACATGCATCAGATGTAACTTTAGCAGAAGCTGCAATAATAGCATCTTTACCTAAAGCACCTTCAACATATAACCCTTATAGTGGTAAAAAAGAAGCTTTACTAGAAAGAAAAAACTTAGTATTAACAAATATGCTTAAGTTAAAAATGATAACAGAAGATGAATATAATCAAGCAAAATCAGAAACAATAGTTTTTCAACCTAGAAATCTTGGATCTATAAAAGCAGCTCATTTTGTTATGTATTTAAAAGAACAATTGGAAAAAAAATATGGATCAAAAAAATTAACAGAGGGAGGTTTTAAAATAATAAGTACAATAGATTATGAAATGCAAAAAAAGGGTGAAGAAATAGTATCGGATTATGTTAAAAAAAATCAAAATAAATTTAATGCAGAAAATGGTGCTATGTTAGCAATAGATCCAAAAACTGGACAGATATTATCCATGATAGGTTCTAGAGATTATTTTGATACCGAAATAGATGGTAACTTTAATATAACAACAGCATACAGACAACCTGGATCTGCTTTTAAACCTTTTGTTTATGCGACAGCTTTTGGTAAAGGTTTTCTACCTCAAACTATATTATTTGACACCCCTACAGAATTTTCATCAGAGTGTTCACCTAATAGTGTACCTAAATCACCAGAAGTTGTATGTTATAACCCACAAAACTATGAAGGAGGTTTTAGAGGTCCTATAACAATCAGAAATGCATTAGGTGCATCAAGAAACATACCAGCAGTAAAAGCTTTATATCTAGTTGGTGTACAATCTGTTATAAATACCGCAAAAATATTAGGTGTATCAAATCTAGATAATGCATCAAAATATGGTCTATCATTAGCTTTAGGTTCAGCAGAAGTATCTATGATAGATATGGTTAATGCTTATGGTGTTTTTGCAAACGATGGAATTAAAAATAATATAACAGGAATCTTGAGAATAGAAGACACTAAAGGTCAAATAATAGAAGAATTTAATCAATCATCTAAAAAAGTTTTAGATGAACAAATAGCAAGAATGATAAATGATATATTATCTGACCCTCTAGCACGTAACTCTATATTTATTAGAAGTTATTTTAAAAATGACACTGTAGCTGTAAAAACAGGTACTACAAACAATTCACGTGACGCATGGAGTATTGGATATACCCCATCTATAGTTATGGGTGCCTGGATGGGAAATAATGACAATAAACCGATGAATCAATTATCATCCGCTTTAATAGTATCACCTATGTGGAAGGAATATATGGATTTTCTACTAACAAAAGTAAATAAAGAATCATTTATTAAACCAGATGAAATAAGTAGTGATGTAAAACCATTTTTTAAAGGAACTTATACAACATCCGATGGTATAGCTCATAATGAATTATTTTGGGTAGATAGGGATGATATTTCAGGTCCATCACCGATAAATCCAGCGAAGGATCCTTTATTTTACAATTGGGAAAATTCTATATATTCATACAATGAAACATCTGTAAAAAACAGTACTAGTACAATCACAACAAATTCAACAACAACTATACAGTAAAAAAATAAAACTATAACTCTATAATTAGATTATTATTAATATCTTTCAAACCATCTTTTATAGAATTAAGATTTAAATAAACATAAAACCTTATATTTGAATCAGATTTTATATTAATAACATTATTATTTTTAATAATAATGTTATTTTTATTTAAAATAATACCTGTTTTATCTTTAATAAGATTAATTATATTTAAAATATTATTATCAAAATCCTTTTTTTTATTATCAAAATTTATTAAATCCGATATGTTTTTAATATTATCTAACATTTTTTTTAATTATCTATTATTTTTTCATAGGCATAACCATATAAAGATAACTATTATCATCTTTAGGTACAATAACAGTAGGTGTTGTTTTACCACTTATTTTAAATATAACCTTTTGAGTATTAACTTTATTTAGGAAATCTGATAAATATCTATTATTGTAATTTTGTGTTATATCTTCACCTTTTTTAACTATTTTTTTATTAGAAAATGATTCACCTGTTTTATTGTTTTTTGAATAAAAATCTATAAAATCATCTTTTATATCTATTTTTACATAATTAAAATCATCAGAAAATATATTTGATGCCTTTAATGAATTCAAAATATCAACAGTATCTATTTCAAACTCTGTAACAAAATTATCACTTGGTATTATTTTATTATAATCAGGATACAATCCAGATATTGTTCTAACACATAATAAACTTTCTGATGTTTTTATACAAAATAACCCTTTTTCTATAAAAATAGATATAGAAGTATTTTGATAAACAACTTTAAGTAAATCACTTAAAGTTTTAGCATTTACTAAAACCTGTTTAAAATCATCAGTGTTACCTATATCATTTTTATTTAAAAGTTTCTTTTTTTCAGCTAATCTAAAACCATCAGTGGCAACAAAATTAAAAACATTATCATTTATAGACATCATCACACATGAAAATTCAGGTTTTATACTAGATAAAGCAGCGGAAAATGATACAGATTGTATACCATCTATTAATAAATCAGAATTTATTATTAAAACATTATCTTTTTTATCAAAATTAAAACCTTTTATATCTGGATATTGATTTGCTGATAATGTTTGTATATTAGATTCTTGATTATTTATCTTAATTTTTAGATAATTTTCATTAAATTCAATAAAAACAGAATCATTTTTATTGAAAAGATTTAAATAACTCAATAAAATATTAGGATTTATACATATTTTATTATATTTACTGGTTTCTAATGTTTTTATAAAAATATCTTGAGTATAAAATA
>CAZHNC010000005.1:0-15142 GCA_964532765.1 uncultured Candidatus Saccharibacteria bacterium
TAATATTCGGATTCTGAGAAGTATAAATTAATTTTTTTTATATTATCATTATCTATTTTATATAAATCTATTGGCAATATTGAATTTTCTAAATCTTTATATATATATTCTTTTATTGGAAATATATTAATATTTTCTAATTCTGTTTTTTCTATCTGTATATCATTTGTTAGATTTTCTAAAATCTTTTTTGGTATCATTTCAGAAAAAACTTCACCAAAAGGTAAGAGGTAATAATTTGAGGTTTTTAATATGGAAAATATGAAATCTAAACTAAATAATTCTAATTTTTTTATTTTTTCTATTTTTCTAATAGTAAAATTTTGTGATTTTATAAATTCTTTAGCTTCATTTATAGATATTACAGAATCAACAACTACCCATATTTGTCTGTTTTGTAATGGTGCTTGTATTATTTCTCCAATATTAACATCATCATTAATCCAATAGGTTAATGAGTCAGAAAAAGTTCTTTTTAGTATCGGGTAAACTTTAATACATTTCATAATATTTTTATGTATTATATAATAACATATATGAAAAATGATAAGGAAAATATAGAAAAACATAGTACAGATTCAAGTATTTTTAAAATTATTCCTAAAGAAGTTATTTTTCCTAAAACTATAGATGAAATATCTAATATAATTAAAAATGCAAAAGAAAATAATAGAAATATATCTGTTAGAGCTGGTGGTACTTGTATGGACGGTGGATCATTGAATGATGATATTATTTTAAATTTTACTGAAAATTTTAAGGATATAAAAATAAATCAATATCTAAAAACCGCTGAAGTTCAAATGGGTGCATATTATAGAGATATTGAACATGAGGCTTTGAAACATGGTCTTATGTTTGCTCCCTATACTTCATCACGTGATACTTGTGGTATTGGTGGTATGTTAGGTAATAATGCTTCAGGTGAAAAAAGTGTTAGATTTGGTGCTACTATAGATAATGTTTTATCTGTTAAAATTTTTCTAAATGATGGGAATTTATATGAATTTGAGGAAATTACAGATGAAGAATGTTTGAGGATATCACATGAGGATTCATTTATAGGTAATATATATAAAGAAGTTAGGGATATTTATAAAAATTATGGTAATGAATATATAAAATCTATTGGTAATGTTAATAAGACTGCTTCTGGTTACAAATTGGATAAAGTTTTTGATAAAGAAAAAAATACTTGGAATCTATCTAAGATTTTTATAGGTTCACAGGCTACTTTAGGTATAATTCTATCTGCTAGATTAAAACTTGTTAACATACCAACTCATACTAGACTTATAGCTATACCTGTAAATTCTCTAAATTTATTACCGCAAATATTGCAAAAAATAATGGAAAATAATCCAGAAAGTGTTGAAACTTTTGATATTAATACTTATATATATGCTAAAAGTTTTTTACCAGAAGATACTTTGCGTGTAAGTAAATTTTTTACCCATGATGAAAAGTTGATAATTTTAGCTCAATTTGATACTGATGAAATAGCACATGAAGTATTGTTATCTTTAAAAGAAATAGAAAGGAAATCTGAATATGTATATGATAATCAAATCAAAGAAAGTTTGTGGAATATTAGAAGATCGTCTTTTAGGGTTATGAGAGATAATGTTTATGATAAACCTACAAAAAAAGCTGTACCATGTATAGAGGATATAATAGTACCTGTAAATAAATTTGATGTTTTTATACCTGAAATGATTGATATTTTAAAGAATAATAAAATAGATTATGGTTTTCATGGTCATATTGGCGATGGTGCACTTAGAATAGTTCCTGTATTTGATTTTGAAAATAAAAAAGAAGCTATTGATAAAATTATATTATTATGTAATCAGGTTTTTGATTTAGTTAAAGAAATGGGTGGGAATATGAGTGCTGATCATAGTGATGGGATAATAAGAACTCCTTTTCTGAAAGATTTTTATGGGGTGGATTTATATCAGAATGTGATTGTGGCGATAAAGATGTTATTTGATCCAGAAGGGATTTTTAATAGAGGAAAGAAGGTGGGGTTAGGTAAGGGTGATTTGTATAGGGTGGGGTTAAAATAAAATTGTCATGGTGGTGCCAATACTATACTCACTCTCTATAAGAATTTTTCCGTTTAGGTATTTTTCTAAAAAGTATTTGGATGAAGATAATCCTATACCGCAATTATTTTTATTTTTACTTGAATAAAAATCATTAAATATTTTTGATATATTTTCATTTTTAATTCCAATACCATTATCAATTACGGATATATAATTTTTATTTTTATTTTTATTTTTTCCTGAGATTATTTTTATAAAATATTCATTTTTATTATTTATATCTTTATCTTGAATACAAGCTTCATAAGAATTTGATACTAGATTTAGTAATATGTGATTCAACACTGACCTTTTGGTGTCTAATATGTGTATTTTTTCTAAGGGTTCATAGTTGATGGTTACATCATTTTTAAAATAATTATTTTTTACTAAGTTAATTAATTCATTTATTTCTGAAACTAAATTAATTTTCTCATCTTTAACTTTGAAATCAATTTGTTTTTTTATATTTTGTATCATGGATATTAATTTCTCATGTGTATTTTTCATATTGAAAATTATTTTTGAAAATTTTGAATCATGTATCAAATTGTCGTTGGTTAATTTCTCAATATAAATATTCATTGTTTGTACAGGTGTCATAAGATCATGATATAAACCACTTGATAATTTACTAAATTCTATTAAATGGTATATTTTTGATAATTCCTCCATCTGTATCTGTTTTATTTCTTCAGTTTTTTCTCTTACTGTATTTTCTAAATCATCTCTTTCTTTTCTTAATATGTTTTCAGTCCTGATTGTTCTGGTTAGGATTTTATTCTGTTCTTTGTTGAATTTTATTAATATAAAAGCTATAAAAATAAACATTATAGAAAATTCAATTATATCGTTTGTATATAATCCTGAATCATACCATGTTAATTTATTTGTTAAATTATTATGTGTATAATTTCCTATAAAAATAGAAGAAATTATGATACTTAAATATATTATCACCTCTTTTGTTTTTGATATTAGAGATAGTACAACTATACAAAATATATAAGATATTAATATAGACGGTAAATCAAAACCCCATTTTATACCTGTATAAAAATTTATTATTAATATAATACTCATTGATAAAGTTTTTGATTCTTTTAAAAAACCTTTTAAATTTAGTTTGTATGATATTAAAAATAATACAGGTATTAATATACCAAAGAATAGTGGGAACAGATTATTTTTAACTACCTGATCTCTTGGAAATATATGTGCGTATATTAACAATATGGAATATAAAAAAGACAAACCTAAGAAGAATATATTTGTGTAACAAAGTATTAACTTAGATCTATCTTTTTCATTATTAACGGTATTATTCATTTGTATAAATATACAATGTTAATTATCCCAAGGTAAGGTTGATTTATTCTTCATAGTTATTGCATAAAGTGGTTATTTAATAATTAAGGTGGATATAAAATAAATCCACCACATATATAATATTATTTTGTGGTTAAAATAAATTAGAAGAAAAACCAAATATTATATCGACATCAACCCCTTGAAAATGCTATACTATCCCCATGATAATAAACTTTTACGGTAATCAATTTACAAAACTTCAAGTAGGGGACACTGTCATAGCTCTAGATCCTTTTAAAGGTGTAAAATTCGGTGCTGATATTGTATTACAAACAACTTTACATGATGATATGTCATCTGGACCGGATTTATTTTATGGAAACAAAATACCTTATATTATAAAAGGTCCTGGTGAATATGAAATAAAGAATATCTTTATAAAGGGTTATGAAGCGTATAGTAATTACGATGGTATTGATAATAAATCAGGGACTACTTATTATACTTTTGAATTTGATGGTATAAGGATATTGTTTTTAGGTGCTATTGCTAAAAATGATAAAAAGATAAATATAGAAGGTGATATAGATATGGTATTTATACCAATAACAGGAGATGGTAGATTTTCTCCAAAAGACGCAGCTTCATTTTTAAATGATATTGATTGTAAAGTAGTTATACCTTTTGGTTTTAAAGATGTTAAAGATAAAAATTTGCAAGATTTTATAAAAGAGATTGGTGCTGACGCAAACATTGATGTTTTGGATAAATTAACTATTAAGAAAAAAGAATTAGATAATTTAGATCAAAAATTATATATTATTAAATCATAATATATTATAATTAAAATATGAATAACACTCATTATAGAGGTGAAAAAATACATCATAAAATACATAGACATGCTCATAGTCATGTTCACAGTATGCGTCAAAAGTCTGATTTTCATAAGAAAGTCTATGCTTTTTCTGTATCTTTTACTGTTACATTGATTGTTTTTATGTTATGGTATTTTTTATCTTTACCAAAGATATTGGAAAAATATAATATAAATAAATCTGAGGTAGAAAGATTAGGTGATAATCCTATAGATAAAATAAAAAATATTTTTAAAGGTAGTGATTTTAAAAATAATGAGATAAATACAGAGATGGAATCAAATTTAAATAATACAAATATACAAATAATTCAATAAAAATAAAAAAATGTTTAATCCAAGTTTATATACAAATAGAGTTTTTACTAGTTTATTATCACAACATATAGGTGAAGAAGTTGAAATCTTTGGTTGGATACATGTTAGACGTGATCAAGGTAAAATGATTTTCTTAGAAATAAGAGATAAAGACGGTCTTGTTCAAGCTGTTGTTTTACCAAATAAAACAGAGGCTCTTGAAGTTGCTAAAAAAATACGCGATGAATTTGTTGTTAAAGTGAAAGGTTTGGTAAATAAAAGACCTGATAGAAATGTACAAGTTGAGGTTTTTAATGGTGATATAGAATTAGAGGTTAATGAAATAGAAATAATAAATGAATCTGAGACACTTCCATATAATATACATGATTCAAAAGAAGTTAATGAAGAGGTGAGATTAAAATATAGATATTTAGATCTTCGTGGAAAAAGATTACATGACAATATAATCATGCGTGATAAAGTTATAACTTTCTTTAGGGATTATATGCATGAAAATGGATTCATAGAAATAGAAACACCTATACTTATGAAAGGTACACCTGAAGGTTCTCGTGAGTTTTTGGTTCCATCAAGATTACATAATGGTAATTTTTATGCACTTCCACAATCACCTCAACAATTTAAACAGTTGTTAATGGTTTCAGGTTTTGAAAGATATTTTCAAATAGCTAGATGTATGCGTGATGAAGATCAAAGAGGTGATAGACAGCCAGAGTTTACTCAACTTGATTTTGAGATGTCATTTATAGATCAAGAAACTATTTTACAATATACAGAGAAAATGTTTATTGAATTAGTTAGAAAATTGTATCCTCATAAAAAACTTTCTACAAATCCATTTACAAGACTTACATATAATGAAGCTATGGAAAAGTATGGATCTGATAAACCTGATTTACGTGTAAATAAAGAAGATCCTAATGAATTAGCTTTTTGTTGGATTGTTGATTTCCCGATGTTTGAAAAAATGAAAGACGGTTCTATATCAGCTGCTCACCATCCTTTCTGTTCAACACATCCAGATGATGAAGAATTATTTATGAATGCGGCCCCTGGTTCAGATGATTTATTGAAAATAAGAGCGAACTCATATGATCTTGTTTTAAATGGTTATGAGTTATCTTCAGGAAGTATTCGTATACATAAAAAAGAAGTGCAAAATAAAGTATTTCAATTACTTGGATTATCTGATGATCAGATAAAAGCAAAATTTGGTCATATGTTAGAAGCATTTACTTATGGTTGTCCTCCACATGGTGGATTTGCTCCTGGTGTTGATCGTGTTGTTATGTTACTTCAAGATGAACCAAATATAAGAGAAGTTATAGCATTTCCAAAAACAGGTGAAGCAAGAGATCTTATGACAAATGCTCCAGCACCTATGCCAGATGAACAATTGAAAGAGTTAGGTGTGAAGCTTATATAAATATTTAAAAAATAAAAAGATAAAAAATAAAAAAACCTTGTATTTCGAATCGGAATACAAGGTTTTTGAAAATCAAAATCACTTAAAAATTTTTAAAGAAATATCTCATAAGACAGAGTTGTCCGATACTGAAATCTTCCTTTGTTTTGACACACATTTGCTCATACATGTGATAGATTTTCAGTATTACGTCATTGTGTATCTGGCGTCTGATTTCCTTATCATAATCATCATGATCTTCGATAGCATCAATATTGATTATCAAAAAGATTAAAGTGATATCAAAACTTTCATTGCTAATCATGTGACATGATACTGGACGTTTTGATCCAAATACTTTTTCCTTATCTTCTTCGAAGAATTTTTTCACATCATCTGATGTGATTTTGATATCAAATATTTTTGCAATTTCCAGAATTTTTTGTTCTACAGTCATTTTTGACATCCTAATCTCCAGGATACGTTTTTCGAGAATCATATTGATGTTTGACATTGCGGCTCTTGCAATTTTGTTCATATTAATACTTTCTTTGATTGTTTTTGTACTTTGTATATGATACATACCTATGTATCAAGTTTTGATACTATACATCATTTTTTTTAATAAATCAAATAAATAATTGATAATTATTAATTGTGATTAATTTAAGTTTTATAATTGACATTTATGTTATAATACCATCATGAATACTCAAAAATTATTTCAAGATCAATTTAAAAATAATCTAAAAACAAGTATTTTGATGGCTATAACTTTTGCTATAGTTGGAGTTTTAGGTTATATGATATCTCTTAAAACAGGTAATTTTAGCCTTATATATATATTTTTAATAATAGGTATTATTCAAAATATTGTTGCTTATTGGTTTTCTGGACCTATAGCTATAAGGTTTTCAGGTGCTATAAAAGCAGATATTTCTACACCTGACGGATTGAGATTACAAAAAATAGTTGAAAAACTTTCTCATATAGCCGATTTACCAACTCCTGAAGTTTATATTATACCCGATGAAAATATGAACGCTTTCGCCACAGGTAGAAACAAATATCATGCTAAAGTAGCAGCAACACAAGGTTTATTACATAAACTAAATGATGAAGAATTGGAAGGTGTTATGGCTCATGAATTAGCTCATGTTGGAAATAAAGATATATTAATATCTTCAGTTGTTGCAGTTATGGCTGGTATCATCACTCATCTTATACATATATTCGCAACAAGTAGATCAGATGGCGAAAACAGAGTTAATCCTATAGTGGGTATACTTGTTATGTTATTTGCACCTTTTGTTGGTTTGATGATACAGATGGCGGTATCACGTAGTCGTGAATTTCAAGCTGACGCAACCGCTGCAAAGATCACAAATAAACCACAAGGGCTTATATCTGCTCTTGAGAAAATTCATCAAAATAATACAGAACCTATGTTGCATGCAGATGAGTCGATGGCTCATATGTATATAGCTAATCCATTTTCAGGTAAAAATAATATATCAAAATATTTCATGACACATCCCCCAGTTGAAGAAAGGGTGGAGAAGTTAAAGAGTCTCATGATTTAAAAGAAAAAAACTACTGATATCCTTTAAATAGAAGTCAGTAGTTTTTAGTTGTGAGTTTATGAATCCTATATAGGTTCACTTTCTATTATTATTGGGGTAAATTCATTTATCTCATGAGCTGATGCAAGTTGTCTTATTTTTTTATTCACAATATCGACCTCGAACCATGTATCATGTGATATGGCTAAGCATATACCTGTACCGATTATTTCTCTTGAAATATCATCGAGATTTTCTAACATCAATAATCTTATCAAAGTTGATAATCTGCAAGGTCTTAATGATTTATTTCTATTTATTTCATTTAAAATACCTTGAGTATTAGTATCTTTGCTAATATATTGTGCTTGTTGTATTTTAACCCTAGATCTTTCTGTTTCTTTAGAAACAAGAACTCGTAATGATGATATACTTTCTGATGAATAATCTTTTAATCTCCTGTTAAAGAAACTTAAAGATTTATTATATTCTGGTATGGTTATAAATGTTTGAGGGAAGTTGAAATTTCTGATGTTACCTTTTTTCATAATATATTTTGTTTGAGGTTCTGAACTCAATAAAGTATAATCATGTATATTGATAAATCAATAGGAGAGATGGCAGAGCGGTTTAATGTATCACCTTGGAAAGGTGACGTATGCGAAAGTGTACCGGGAGTTCGAATCTCCCTCTCTCCGCCAACACAATTTTTTATCGGCGTCAACCCACATGCCTGAGCAAGTAATGCGACTCAGATGCCTAAAGTTGTAACAAAAAAACACACGATCACTCGTGTATTTTTTCTGTATGTTTAGTGTAACACTTTAAAAAAAAGAAATTAAATTTATATAAAAAATAAAGCCACCTAGAGGTCTTTCGACATAGGTGGCTTGGTTGATTGTTTGGTGGGATTAAGATTCCTCACCCTCCATCAGTTTTTTGAGCACGGCATCCCAACGTTTACCGCCGTTCTCCTGACAGAAGATGACCTTTTGACCATTCACTGTGACACCCTTGATGTGATCAAACATCGCGGAAAACCAGTCTTGGTGATGGTTGGCATCAGTGACGATAGCGACGGGCAAACCTCGCTTGGTAGCCTCGAACATGATCGAGATGCCTGCCGGAACTTCCTCATTGAGACCATAGCGGTCGAGGTTGAGTGACGGATACATCTTGTCTGGCTTCATGTTGAGGTCGGTCAAGACCACATCGATTGACGGCTTTTCACGTCCATCATCGAGCTTGAGAAGCTCGAGCGCCTTTGCAGGCGAATCGACGGGAATGATCTGCTGACCAACGAGACGCTCGACGGCAGTCTGCAAGTGTCCGTGGTTATCATCCACGATGAGCACCTTGTAAGACTTGGTCAGCGTGACGATATTTCCTAGAGGGTGACTTGCGACTTCCTGTTTCGGTTTCTTGTCACGGTTTGTCCATGCCTGATACTTCTTGACCACCTCGACAGCAAGACTGAGAGGGCTCGGCTCAAACTGAGCTTTGCCAGCACCGAAGACGTTGTCTTCAGGTGTTTCGACTCGGCCGCGAAGGGTGTCGAAGATAACGAGAAACTTCGTGTTGCCGTATTTTGCATACAGCTTGCGAAGTTCATCAGACTTGTCGGTCATGATAACATCTGCTTCATCGGGATTGGCGGTAATCTGCTGGTCTTGCTCGTCGAAACGAACGACTTGCAAGAATGCGAGGATCAGGGAATTGTGGGTAGTTGCGTTGTGTACTTTCATGAGATTACTCCTTCGGTTGATGGTTGGTTTGTGTTAAAGAACTGTATATATTATATACTATCTACCCTTATTTGTCAACATAAACATTGACACACCTGTATTTTTGTGTATAATATAAAAACTGTTCTTTCAACAACCAAGGAGAATCCAATGAAAATTAAAGCAAAAATGGAAGGCACCGAATTTTATTCTGGTCGCATCACTCTCACACCAATCACTTCACCCTTCAGTCTTGCCATGAGTAATACATGGAGATTCGAAATCAACCGCAGTACTGGCGATCTTGTTTTGAACCGTAACGGCTTGACCATTGAAGCTAACGTCAAAACTGTACCTACTGATGCGGCCAAGATGACGGAAAACGAAAGAGGTGCATTGCAGATGTTCTGCGTTCTGTATTTCGAACGCTACTTGTCAACGCGAGATGAGCATGCGCCAACTCTGGAAACTGAGCTTGAAGTGGATGACCATATCGGTCGCTATCTTTTGGATCCAGTTCTCACGGCAAAGTTCAAACCTCTTGTTGTTCAAAGGACAACGCCCTCTGCTGTTGTTCCTCCAATCAGAGGTGCGAAGTAGCTCTGAACTCGTGCTGTATAGGTAGTGCCCACCTTCCTGAAACTGAAATCGTGGGAAGACTGTCACAATTAAGTGGCAGTTTTTTATTTTAATCTAATAAAGTAAGCAGTTTATCCTTATATACAATTCTCGATCTCAAGTTTACCAGAAGTTCTCGCTTTTCAGTAACCGCTCCCTCTTTGAGAATATACTTCGCATAGTTTCGTATGTCAGTGTCTTTTCTATTGCCGACCTTGTCTGTGCTTCCCAACACTGATCTTTGGAATATGTTGAATCTTGCTATCTCATCCTCAAGCTTCTGCCTCATACCTAATTCGTTAATGTTCACCTTGTCCAAAATCTGGAGCATTTCGAGGATCATGTCTTCCTCTCGGATATACTTGTTCTTGCAATTCCTGTCTCTTGATCTTGCACATGAATAATAGACGTATTTTGCATGCGTACCATCCTTGAGCTGTTTCCACTTTTCTTCTGCTGATATTCCACTTCCGCAGTATCCGCATGTAAATAATTTAGTGAAGGCAAACTCTTTGTTTTCTCTTTGTATATTATCTCTCTTAAGTTGAGCTTGAGCTTTCTCAAATAGTTCTTGTGTGATTAATGGTTCATGTTTACCTTTGTACCAATTTCCACTATTTCTTGGATATTCAAATGATCCATAATAAAACGGATTGTAAAAGATTCGGAACAGGTTACCTAAACTAAGATGCTTCTTTCCATAAGGTGTTCTAAAGTTTAAGTCAAACTTCAACCAGTTATATATTTTCTTGCCACTATATTTTTCATAAGCAACCTTCTCAAATATTTGTTTGATAACATGTCCACGCTCTGAATCTATATATACCTGACATTTTTTGTCCATCCTCATTTCTTTTAAATACCCAGTTGGTGTGGGACCTGGCCATAAACCCATCTCGACCCTAGTTCTAAGTCCTCGTTTTACGTTTATACTTTTATTATCATTTTCAAGTTTTGCTTGAGAACATAAAATCATGAGTAAGAACTTTTCATTAGGTGAATTTTTGAAAGTTTGTCCATATGTTCGTATTTCAATCAACTTATTTTGGTCCATTAAATCCACAAGGGAACCGAGATCTCCTGCGTTTCTTGATAATCTATCAGGTGCCCAAGTTAGTATTCCGTTAAACCTTTCTAATTCTATATCTTTTAATATTTCTTTAAACACAGGTCTCTGTCCTGAATCTTTGGCAGAGTGTGATTCTCGACGAATGTCGATTATCTCCATGTTTTCTTTTTCTGCTATTTCCAACATTTCTTTTATCTGTGAATCGATTGAAAGGATTTGCCTTTCCTCTGCTTCGGTTGATTTACGTGCGTAAAGTACATATTTAACAGTAGTTTTCGGAGCTTCTATTTTAACACCAAAATGGTTAATCATTTTTACTTCCATATATTGATTGTGTCGCAACCAAAACAGGTGCATAGCTATGCAAGACAAGGGAAGTGTTGCCTAGTATTGACAAAATATTCAGGTATTATATAATATATGAATAAACCTTAACAACAAAGTTCAAAGTCGCTATAGCTAAAAGCTACCCAATTATGGGTATTTCCTAGCTATGGCGACATCAAAGGATTAGCTGTATAGCACACAAACAAAATATATCAGGAGGAAAAAACGTACTATGAGTGCGAACACCACAGAACAAAAAGAACTTGATCAACAAACGGCGAAATTCATCGCCACATTAGCCTGCAATCTCCCAGCCCTCACCGGCCAAGAAATGCAAGGTTGGATCAGTAGCCCGAAGAAACTGAAGAAATTCTTAGCTGGCCTTAAGCCTCAGGTTGAAGTTTCAGAGTCTGAAAAAGTCGTCAATCTCGACATTTGGAAGACGATTAAACTCGGCACTGAGCTCAAGACCGTCGATGACTTCCGTCGCCAGATTGGCAACTATAGTTGTCGAATTGGTGGCTTGGCTAATAACATCCTCGGCAAACCTGCCTTCACCATCAGTGACGAAGAATTCGAAGTCGATCTTGTGATCAAGTCTGTTGCTGAACTCGGATTTCCGAACGGGGCGACTCTTGTGCAAATCTATGACAGAGCAATCTCGCTTGGTCTCGAACTCTGCCCTGCAGAAGTCGGCCCACAACTTCGCCTACAGTATCTAGACCAGCCGAAAGACGAAGGGCTTCGCATTGCCATGGAGCCTATTGCCGACTCTGTCGGTGCTCTCGGTGTGTTCCGTGTTGAGTACGCTGACGTTGGTCGTTGTCTCGATGCCGGCCACGGTCACCCCGACAGTCACTGGTTTGCTGGTATTCGCTGGGTCTTCGTTCAGCCTCGCAAGTAGATCTCAGAACTTGTTTCTTTGGTCTTACTTTGAACCTTTGGACTTTGTCCTTCAACTCCGCTATTGTCGCAAGACGATGTGCGGAGTTTTTTCATATAAAAATTTATGTTACATTAATATCGGTAGTAGGTGAATACGCGGACGGTCACGGCTTTCCGCTACCGAATCCAGTATCCATAATAGGTAATCTTCATGCTAAGAAGGAAATGCCTAATGTTGCCACAGGAAGAATTAAATACTTGTCAGGTTACTATCATAATTTTGGTGTTAAAGAGTTTACAGATTTATCCAACCAAGAATCGTTGTCTACAGCTAGGTTCTTTAAGGATGAAAGAGGTTTTTATGTTTTTGAGTTAGTTAAAGTACATGCTGCTGTGGTTCCAAATCCGCGGGAAAGGATTTAGCTATAGCAAATTTATTAATAATAAAAACTTTTGTTTATGAAAAATATTCATAAACAATTTATTACAAACCGACCTTACAGGTATTAACATCAGGCGGTTCTAACCCGACGCTCTCCGCTAGAAAAATACCCTTTGAGCATTTTTATTCTGAAACTGTAAGCTTCGAATCTCCTAGGAAAACATGTTATCATATAAAAATGATTTCAAAATTTTACAATAAAAAAACTATAATATTTTTATTAATAATAATTATATTATCTATAACAACTTATATTTATATAAAAAATAAAAATTCAACAAATAATAATTCAATATATAAAGATATAAGTTATTCTGATATATCAAAAACAAACACTTTGGATATATATTTACCTTCAAATACTAATAAGCCTTATCCTGTGGTTATTTGGATTCATGGTGGAGCTTTTAAAATGGGTAATAAAAATAACCCACAATCACTTAATAGATTATTGTCTGAAGGTTATGCTGTTGTTAGTGTGAATTATAGATTAAGTTCTGAAGCTGTATGGCCCGCTCAACTTATAGATTTACAAAATATTGTGAAATTTATAAAAAATAATTCTTCTAAATATAATTTGGATTCTAATCGTATAGCTACTTGGGGCGCTTCAGCTGGTGGTTTTTTATCTAGTATTGTAGGTACAGCACTTTCTATGGATGAAAATACAAAAGTTAAAGTTGCTATAGATTGGTATGGACCTGTTGATTTTTCAACTATGGATGAAGATATACAAAAAACAGGTGTTGAACGTAAGACAGGGGAAAATGGGGCCGCGAATTCTCCAGAATCCGCACTGTTAGGTTTTACTGTTAGTGAGAATAAAGAAAAGGTTTATGATATGAGTCCACTTGCATACATAGAAAAAGCTACATCATCTATATCAAAGTTCTTAATAATGCACGGTGGTCAAGATGCTATGATAGGTGCTCCACAGTCAGAAAGATTGAGAGATGCTATTGTAAATAAGTTTGGTACAAGTACTGTTGAATACTATTTTTTACCAAACGGCACTCATGGTGGTGGTGATTTTTCAACAACAGAAGCAGAGGATAAGGTTATTAATTTCTTAAAAAATAATCTATAACATGTTATAATGGTGAAATATGACTGATAAAGATCAAAAAATAGAACAAATCATAAATAGAGGTGTTGCTGAAATAATAGATAAAGAAAGTTTATTAAAAAAACTTAATTCTGGTAAAAAACTTCGTATAAAACTTGGTATAGATCCAACAAGTCCAAATATACATCTTGGACGTTCTATTCCTTTGTTAAAACTTAAAGATTTTCAAGATGCTGGACATCAAATAGTTTTACTTATAGGTGATTTTACAGCTCTTATAGGTGACACATCAGATAAAGATAGTGAAAGACCTATGCTTACAAAAGAGACTGTTCAATCAAACTTAAAAACATATATAGATCAAGCTTCAAAGATATTAGATATATCAAAAGTGGAGATAGTATATAACAATACATGGTTATCAAAATTAAATTATCTTGATATATGTGAACAGGCAGATTTGTTTTCTGTAAATCAATTTATCTCACGTGAAAATATAGCTAAAAGACTTGAGCAAGGTAAAAGAGTGTCTTTACGTGAGCTTATGTATCCACTTATGCAAGGATACGATTCTGTTGAAATAAAGGCTGATGTGGAGGTTGGTGGTACTGATCAAAAGTTCAACTTACTTGCAGGTCGAGATCTTCAAAGACATTATAATCAAGAAGTACAAGATATTATTATGGGACCTATAGTTGAAGGATTGGATGGTAGAAAAATGAGTTCAAGTTACGGAAACACTGTAAATCTTTTTGATAATGCAAATGATATGTTTGGGAAAATTATGACCGTTAATGATGAAAGTATAATAAATTATTTTATATTATTAACACGTATTGATTTACAAAAAATAAGTGAATATGAAAATCAATTAAAATCAGGTGTAAACCCACGTGATATAAAAATACAATTAGCCAAAGCTATAGTAGAGATGTATCATTCAAAAATTGATGCTGACAAAGCAGAACAGTATTTTATAAATACTTTTACAAAAAAAGAGATACCGGACGAAGTTGAAGAATTCACACCATCTTCATATGATATTATGACTATATTATTGGAATCAAAATTTGTTGAATCAAAAGGTGAGGCTAGGAGAGTTGTTGAACAAAAAGGTATAAAAATAGATGGTAAAATAGTTGAATCTATTGACATGAAAGTTGACAAAGATGCTATTGTACAAAAAGGTAAGATTAATTTTATAAAGATAAAGTAAGGTTTGTATTTTTTATTTGAAATTTGGTAAAAATTTATCATTTCTTTATGAGGATTTTAGGGATGTTTTGTTACTGTATTTTAATGAATAACAAAAATTACGATGAATGGAATATATTAAAGAAAAAGATTAACTATGTATACGATAAACCTTATCACCCTAAGGTTAGAGAAATATGGTGGATTAATATAGGTTTAAACATAGGTTCAGAAATATATGGTAAAGGTTT
>CAZHNC010000006.1:0-14342 GCA_964532765.1 uncultured Candidatus Saccharibacteria bacterium
AGGTGAAATAGAAGTTGAAATTGTTGATATAAGTAAGAAATATGTGTCTTTTAGATATATAAGACATAATAGACATTTAAAAGACAATATTTTAAATAAAAGACAAATTAATTTATATATGTCTGTTATTAAAAATAGTAATTTTGATTTAATAATAGAAAAAGCTGTTGAATTGGGCGTAAATGCAATCGTACCTATTTTAACCGAAAGGACAATTAAAAGTAATTTAAATATAGAGAGACTAAATAAAATAATCATAGAATCATCTGAACAGAGTGGTAGATTGGATTTATTAAAATTGAATCCAATAGAAAAGTTAGGTGATATTTTATTGAAAATAGAGAATTGTGATCATGAAAAAGAAATATATTTGTTTGGTAGTATTGATAATAACGATGTTGATTTGATTGATATTTTAAATACTAATCAGAATTTAAGTAATGTATCTCTTATTATAGGTCCTGAAGGTGGTTTTTCTGAAGATGAATTAAGTGATATGAATAGTAAAGGTGTATTGCCTTTTAATTTCAGTAATAATGTATTAAGGGCTGAAACTGCAGCTATTGTTGGTTGTGGTATAATATCAAAATTAATTAATAGATAGTGTTGAATTAAATTATAATAACCCTCTGAATACATATACTATTTTTTCGATAATCTTTAAGAATAAATCTCTATTATCCCAGTCCTGAATATTTAATTTTCTTGAATTAATTAAAATATCTGTGTATATATGATTTTTAACTTTTTCTATACAATTTTTATTATTTAATATAATACCACATTCATAATTATATCTCATACTTAGATTATCTAAGTTTGTTGTACCTATAAAAATCTGTTTATTATCAAAAATTGCAACTTTACTATGTATTATTTTGTTGCAAAAAAATATGTTTATATTATTTTTTAATAATGAATGAATATATGTATTTCTTGCTAAATCAGCTATTAACCAATCTGTTTTTTCAGGTAAATATATGTTTATTATAACCCCTTTCTTACTAGCTTTTTTTAAATATCTTATTATTTTCTGATTTGGACTAAAATATGGTGATATTAAATCAATACTTATGCGTGATTTTTTAATTGATTGTATATAATATTTATATATATTTCTATGAAATTGTAATGGTGATTGTGTTATGTATTCAAAATTATCTATATTATTAAATTCTAGATTATTTATATTTTTTTTATCAATTTTTTGAGAAGATCCTATTTTAAAACTTTTGTGATAGACTTTATCCCATGTTTTGTTAAAAATTTTTTGTATATTGTTAATTTTTTCCGTATTTTCTATAAAAATTCCTGTTTCTATCCAATCTGTTGTTTGTTTTCCTATACAAATACTACCTGAGAATAATATTTTTTTATCTATAATAATAGTTCGTCTGTGATTTCTTAAAAAAATCCAACTTTTACTATTTTTTGAAAAAGGTATTATTGAATTAAAAATTCTTACATTAATGTTATTGTTTAATAATTCATTTATTAGTTTTGAATTTGAAAATTCAAAACTTCCTATATTATCTAATAGTATTCTTATTTTTAATCCCTCTTTTGATTTTTTTATTAATAATTTTAATATATCAAGACCTACTTCATCTGGTGTGAAATAATATAATTCTATATCTATACTTTGTTTAGCAATTTCTATTTTATTTTTAAATAAATCTATAAAATCCTTAGATTTAAATATTAATTCATATTTATTTTCCATTAATATATGAATTATTGAATATTAATTAATCATTTGCAACCCTGAGAACTTCTTCTATACTGGTCAAACCTTGAACCGCTTTAAATATTCCATCCTCTATCATTGTTAACATACCTTCTTTTTTTGCTTGTTCTTCTATTTCATCAGCTGTTTTATTCTGCATAACTAATTCTTTGATAGTTGTTGTAACTTTTAAAGTCTCATGTATTCCTATTCTACTTTTATATCCATCGTTATTGTCATCTATTTTATTTGGTTTATAGAATGGTATATCTTTCCATGTTGTATTTATTTCTATTATTTTTTCTTTTTTTAAATACTCTAAAACTCTATCTAAATTAACTTTTTTATTTAATTCTAATATTTCATTTTCATTTAAAAAATATTTAATTTTGTCATCTGATAATCGTCTAACTAATCTTTGTGCTATAATAACTTTTATTGTTGATACTATTAAAAAAGGCTCACATTTCATATCTATTAGACGTGGTATAGCTCCTGCAGCTGAGTTTGTGTGTAAGGTGGATAGAACAAGGTGACCTGTTAATGATGCGTTTATAGCTAAAGATGCTGTTTCATTGTCACGTATCTCACCAACCATTATTATATCTGGGTCTTGTCTAAGTAGTGATCTTAATCCTGATGCAAAAGTAAAACCTATATCTGATCTTATTTGTGTCTGATTTATCCTCTTTATTTGATATTCAATAGGATCTTCAACGGTTGATATATTAACATCTGGGGTATTTAATATATCTAACATAGTGTATAAAGTAGTTGTTTTACCAGATCCTGTTGGTCCAGTTGTTAATATCATCCCTTCTGAATAATTTAATGCTTCATGCATATCATCTAGGCCTTGACCATGAAAACCTAGTCCTTCTAAAGTAAAACCAGATACATTTTCTCTTAATAGTCTCATTACTATTTTTTCACCATAATATGTTGGTAATATTGATACACGAAATGATATTTTTTCTCCGTTCAATTCTATTTTAAAACGGCCATCTTGTGGTAATCTTTTTTCATCAAGTTTTAGATTTGATAACACTTTAATACGTGCAGTTATACTTGGACCTGTATTTTTAGGTAAAATCATAGCATCATGTAATAAGCCATCTATTCTATATCTTATTATTGTATTTTGATCACTGTGTTCTATATGTATATCTGAAACGCCTTGTATTACAGCGTGATTTAATAAAGTGTCAACTATCTTGATGATAGGCAAATCATCCGCCATTTTTTTCAAATCTTCTATATTGTTTGTATCTATACTTATATTATTTGAATTTTTTTCTTTATCTTGATTTAAGTTTACAATTTCTTTTTGTATTATATCTCCAAAATCAGCTTTTAGACTTTTTTGATATTGTAATAATAGATTTCTTACAGAAGATGGATTTGTTAATCTAGGTAAAACCCTTAAACCTGTTTTCTTTTTTATAAAATCTATAGCATTTAAATCATCACCATCCATCAGTGCTACTTCTAAATAATCATCTTTTTTGTTGTATGCAACTATATTATGTTTTCTTGCTATAGGCTCTGGTATCAATATTAATGTATCTAATGTTACTTTTGTGTTACTTAAATCAACAAATGGAATACCTACTAAATATGCTTGTATTCTTAAAAAATCATCCTCACTTATTTTACCCATAGATATAAGCATCTTTTGTATAGGTTCATTTTTTTCATCAGCTTTTTGCTTAATAATTTCGTAATCTTCTTTTGTTATTAAACCTGAATCTATGATGAATTTATATAATCTATCTTGATCTATGTGCATATATTTTTTAAATTGACTTTATTTTATATATAGTATAATATACAAATCGTAGTAAATCTATTTTTACAGACATTCTTTAAGAAGTCGCTCCTCATAAGGCGGCTTTTATGTTTAATAAAATAATTATAAAATTTATAAAAGATAAAAATAATTGTAAAAAAAAGATTTTTTATACAAATTACATAATAATTAATAAGATATTAAAAAAATAAATATGTTTGATTTAAAAACTATAAACCTTGTAATTGATCAATTACAAGAAGAAAAAAATATCTCAAAAGAGAAGATAATAGAAGCAATAGAGGCTTCTTTGGCAACAGCTTATAAAAAAGAGTATTGTAGAAAATCTCAATATATAAAGTGTAATTTTGACTTATCTTCAGGAAAAACTGAGTTTTTTCAAATAAAAACTGTTATAGATCCAGAAGATATTTTAACAGAAGAGGATATAGAAGAGATAAAATTAAATAATGTAAATAATGTTGATAATGATTTTTTTATAAATAAAATTAAATTTAATGATGATCAACATATATTATTGGGTACAGCTCAAAAAATAAAAAAAGATGTTGTTCCTGGTGAAGAAATAGTGTTTCCTTTGGAACATAAGGATGATTTTGGTCGTATAGCAGCTCAAACAGCTAAGCAGATTATTATGCAAAAGATAAGGGAGGCTGAAAAGGTTAATCTTGTTGACGAATTTGGTAATAAAACAGGCGAGATTATATCAGGTACTGTAGAAAGAGTTGATAAGGGTGCTGTATTTATAAATGTAGGTAAAGCTATAGGTATCATGCCTTATGATGAACAGATAAAAAATGAAAAATTTAAACAAGGTGAGAGAATAAGGGCTTATCTCGTTGAGGTTGATGACTCTGGTCGTGGTGTCTTCTTGAAATTATCTCGATCTCACCCTAAGTTTCTAGCTAAATTATTTGAATTAGAAGTTCCAGAAATTAAATCTGGTATAGTTGAAATTAAATCGATTGCTCGTGAAGCTGGTTCTAGATCAAAGATATCAGTATATACAAATGATGACTCTATTGATCCTGTAGGTGCTATGGTTGGTCAAAGAGGTACTAGAGTTAATGTTATAATGTCTGAATTACATGGTGAGAGAATAGATATAATAGAATATGTTGAGAATATAACTGAATATATAGAAAGATCATTATCACCAGCTAAGATATTAGGTGTTGATGTTGATGAGGAAAATAAAGTAGCACATGCTGTTGTTACCGAAGATCAACAATCTCTTGCTATAGGTAAAGGTGGTCAAAATGTTAGATTAGCAGCTAAATTAACTGGTTATAGAATAGATATAAAATCTATTTCATCAAATGATGAAGATTCAAGTTATGATAATGTGGATGATAGTGAATAGTTTATATATTAAATAAGTTTTATTATTTAATTAAAACATTTATAATTATTAACAAAAATTAAAAATTAAAATAAATAAAAAAATAAATATATGAGTATGAATTTATGGCATGATATAAAATCAGGTAATAATGAGGAAATGGTTGTTATTATTGAAATAAATAAAGGTTCACATAATAAGTATGAGATAGATAAAGAAACAGGTTTAATAGCTTTAGATCGTGTGTCTCACACATCTCAAAATTTTCCATTTGATTATGGGTTTGTACCTCAATCACTTTGGGCAGATGGTGACCCGTTGGATGTTGTATTACTTACTACATATCCTTTAAATCCTGGTATAATGGTTAAAGCAAGACCTGTTGCAATATTAAATATGATAGATTCAGGTGATTCTGATGCGAAGATTATAGCTGTTCCTGTTGAGGATCCAAGGTTTGATCATGTAAAAGATATAACAGATGTTAATAAGCATACATTGAAAGAGATAGAACATTTTTATCAAACTTATAAAAAAATACAAAATAAGGTTGTGGAAACTCATGGTTTCGATAATGCACAAAAAGCAAAAGAGGCTTTTGATATATCTATAGAAAATTATAAAAATAAATTTAATAAATAATAAAATGTCAGATTTTAAAATAAAAAAAATAAATACAGATAAGGATTGTGAGATTGTTATGGAGGTTGAATTAAGTTCAGGTGCTATAGATAATAATAAAAAGATAGCGATTGAAAGACTGGGTCAAAGTGTAAAGATAGATGGTTTCAGACCTGGTCACATACCAGAGAAAGTGATTGTGGAGAAAGTTGGTGATTATGCTATCACAGAAGAAGCTTGTCGTATTTTACTTGATTCTAATTTTATAAATATAATTCAAGAATCAAAGCATTTTCCTATAAATCAACCAAATATATCTATAACAAAACTCACTCCAGGTTCCGATGCTGAGGTAAAAATAGAGTTTTCTATATCACCAGTTATTGAATTATCTGATTATAAGAAGATTGCAAAAAAACATAATACAGAAAAAGAAAAAGAATCAGTAGAGGATGTAACAGATAAGGAAATAGATGATGTAATTAAAAATCTTCAAAATGAGGTTGCACATTTCGAATATCATCAAAATAATCCAGATGATCATAATCATAATCACGGTGAATTAGATTTACCTGAAATTAATGATGAGTTTGCAAAAAAAGTTGGTCCCTTTGAAGATGTTACAGCACTTAAAAATGCTATAAAAGAAAATCTATCTCAATCAAAAAATCAAAAATCTATAGAAAAGAATCGTATATTATTGATTGATGAAATAATAGAAAAATCAAAAATTAAATATCCTGAATTTTTACTTAAATCAGAGCAATCTATAATGATAGAGGAGATAAAGGCTGATTTAAGACAAATGGGTCAATCTTTCGAAGAATATCTAAAACATATAAATAAAACAGAATCAGAACTTAAAGAAGAAAGGAAAGAGATGGCAGAAAAGAGGGTTAAAACACAACTTGTTTTAAGTAAAATAGCTGGTGAAGAAAAGCTTAATGCTGATGAAGAAAAAGTAAATATACAAGTTGAACAAATACTTAAATCTCATGTTGGAGCAGAAAGAGAAAATGTAAGAATGTTTGTGGAGAGATTTGAGTTAAATAAAATGGTTTGGGAGTTATTGGAGGGTATTAAATAATTTCAAATAATATATACCCCTATCTATTCCTAAAAATACATGTTATACTCAATCCACAAGGGTATTTCCCACAGACTTTGAGTGAATACAGAGCTTGATTTATAACCAATTGCAGTGACTTTCAATGGAATAAATCATATAGATAGATTACAAAGTAGTGTTAGTCAGATTAATATAATAAATAAATAAGAATAAATAAAATGGACGCAGTAAATAACAAGAAATTATATGTAGGTAATCTATCATGGGGAACAAATGATGATTCATTAAAGGCTGCTTTTGCAGAATTTGGTGAAGTTAAATCAGCACAAGTTGCAATAGATAGAATGACAGGTAGATCTAGAGGATTTGCTTTTGTTGAATTTGCTACAGATGAAGATGCAGCAGCAGCAGTATCAGGTTTAAATGGTAAAGAATTAGATGGTAGAGAATTAAGAGTAAACATTGCTCAACCTAAAACTGAAGGAGCACCAAGAAGATCTTTTGGTGGAGATAGAGGTGGTTATAACAGAGGTGGTAATGGTGGTTATAACAGAGGTGGAGACAGAGGTGGTTATTCAAGAGGATACTAATCTTTTCTTTTAAAAAAATATTTAATTATTTAATTAAATAAAATAAAAACAAAAAACGCGACAAAATCGTGTTTTTTGTTTATTATATAGATATATGAAATTTTCTTATGTAGCTAAAAAAAATGATAATACAACCTACACTTCTGTTTTAATAGCTGATTCTAAAAATGATTTATTTGATAAAATAAAAATGAATGGTGAGAATCTTATTTCTTATGAAATCGTTAAAGATAATGATATAAAAAATATTATAGAAAATTTTCTTTTAAAAATTTCTAAAGTTAAAATAATTGATAAAATAATATTTGCTAGAAATATAGCAAATATGATAGAAGCTGGTTTATCTTTAACTAGATCCATATCTGTAATGGAAAAACAAATAAAAAATAAAAAACTTAAAGATATATATCATCAATTAAATTCAGATATTTCATCTGGTAAAAGTTTTCATGATTCTTTGAATAGATTTGATAATGTTTTTCCTTCTGTATTTATATCTATGGTTAAAGCCGGTGAAGAAAGTGGTAATTTATCTAGTTCTTTAAAATCAATAGCTTCTCAAATGGAATCTACTTATAAGCTTCAAAAGAAAATAAAGGGGGCGATGATTTATCCCGCTGTCATAGTCTCTGTTATGGTAATTATAGGTATTATTATGATGATTTTTGTTGTACCTAAATTAACAGCCACTTTTAAGGATGTTGGTGCTGAATTACCAGCTTCTACAAAGTTTATTATCTTTTTGAGTGATTTTTTAAAAAATCATTATATGATAATACCTTTATTATTATTATCTGTAATGATAATTATTTACAAAATTTTACACACAAAATCTGGTAAAGATTTATTTGATAAAATTATAATAAAATTACCTATATTTGGTCAAATAATAAAAGAAGCTAATTCTGCTAAAACTGCAAGAACTATGTCATCACTTATTGGTTCTGGTGTAGATCTTATTCAATCTGTTGATATAACAAATGAAGTTTTACAAAATAATTTATATAAAAATGTTATGTTAGAAGTTAGGAATAATGTTGAGAAAGGAAAACCTATGTCAGATATATTTAGTAAAAATGAAAATATTTATCCAATTTTTGTATCTGAGATGGTTAATGTTGGTGAAGAGACAGGTAAATTAGCAAGTATGTTACAAGGTGTTGCTGTTTTTTATGAAAATGAGGTTGATCAAAAGACTAAGGATTTATCTACAATAGTTGAACCTATACTTATGGTTTTTGTTGGTTTAGCTGTAGGTTTTTTTGCTATAGCTATGATTACCCCTATGTATAGTGTTATGAATAATATATAAATCAATACTTAATAAAAAAATGATTAAAGATTTTCATTATATAAAATATAAAAAAGGTTTTACTTTATTGGAAATAATGATTGCTTTATCTATATTATTTATAATATCATACTTAACTTTTTTTTCTTTTAAAAATATGAATGATAGACAAATGTTGATTCAACAAGTTGATGACATTAAACTTATTTTAAATAAATCTAGGATGAATGCTATTAATTCAAAAGATTTAAATGGAAATCAATCTGTAAAAATATCTACTACATCAATTGATTTTGATGAGGTTGATAAATTTTTTGAAAATAATATATATATGTATGATTATACAACATCTACAACTACGATTACCTTTAAAAGATTATCAGGTGAATCATCTGTTTCTGGAATATTTTATTTTAAATTAGAAAAAGGTGGGGAAATATTAGCTACTACTAGTATTAGTATAAATAGTCTTGGTGTTGTAGAATAAAATCATATTATGAATAATATGATTTATTCTTCAAATTTAAAATTTACAAATAAATTTAAATTTTCTAAATACAGAAAAGGTTTTTCTGTTGTTGAGGTTATAATATCCATATCGATAATATCGATTATAATGATATCTATATCATCTGTATATACTAATTTAGTACAATTATCTTATAAGAATACTGATAAATTACAAGCTGCTTTTATATTAGATGAGGGTGTTGAAATTTTAAAAATTCTCAAAAAACAATCTTGGTCAAATGTTTCTAGTTCAACTATTAATACTAATTATTATTTTATTTGGTTGGATAATCAATGGCAATCAACAACTACACCTGTTGTTATAGATAATAAATTTTCAAGGACTTTTAATATACAAAATGTGTATCGTGATAATGATACATTGAATATTATTTCTGATACTAATGGTTTTTTAGATGAAAATAGTAGATTAATAAATATTAATGTTGAATGGTTTGATAATAGTTCTGTATCTACAAATACTAAAAAAATAAGTTTTTATGTTTTTAATATTAATTGAAATTGATAATAAATATAAAATATAATTTATGATATATAAAATGCGTAATATTTTTATACAAAATAAGTCAAATAAAAAAGGTTTTTCTTTAATAGAAATAATTATTTATACAACTTTATTATCTTTGGTATCTATTTTAGTTATCTCAAATATAATAACTTTATTTAAAAATTATAATTTAGTTAAATTAAATCAAGAGATAGAATATAATGCTATATCTATATTAAATAAATTACATAATAATATTAGTAATTCAGATAATATTGTTTTAGATAAAAGCTCTTTTGGTGTTAATGAAGGTTTTTTATCTATATCGAAAGCTTCTACTACTAATAATGGTGTTAATGATGTATATAAATTTTATATAGAAAATGATTATATGAAATATATGATAAATGATTTGTATATCGGTAATTTAACAAATAAATATGTAAAAATATCCGAATTTAAAATTTTTAATATTTTAAATTCAAATAAAGGTGCTGTAAAAATAGAATTTGTTTTAGAGAATAAATCTAATCGTGTTAATGATATTAAAATTTCAAAAAAATTTTATACAACTATACAACTTAGATGATAATTAAGATATAATCATTTATATATGATATATAAAAAAAATAATCAAAAAGGTGCCGCTATGATCTTTATGGTTTTATTTTTTATGATTATTTCAACAACTTTATTGATAAGTATTTCTTTACCTATATCGAATCAAGTTAGGAATGTTAATGATTTTTTAAACTCTAGAGGAAGTTTTTATATAACAGAGAGTCAAATAGAAAATTCTTTATTACGTTTTAATAAAGGTAAAATAGATGCACCTTCAGATATAAATATATTGGGTTATAATGCTATTGCTTCTTTGATAGAATCTGGTGATGAGAAGACAATAATAGTTCAAGGTAATAAAGATTCTTTCTATAGATATATAAAATCTGTTTTTAAAATAGATAATGGTGTTTCTTTTAATTATGGATTACAGACTGGTATAGGTGGGCTTATATTACAAGGTTCATCTTATGTAGATGGGAATGTTTATTCAAATGGTAATATAATAGGCAATGGTTCAGGTACTTATATAACAGGTTCTGCTATATCTGCAACCATATCAAATCCAGAAATTAGTTTCTCTATATCAAGTACAACTTTACCTAAAATAGATTTTATTTTTGGTACAAATAATACAAATCAAGATATAGCTCAATCTTTTATATCATCAACATCAACGCCTATAAATGAAATTCAGCTCTATATAAAGAAAAATGGTACACCAGCTAATTTAACTATTAAAATAGTTACTGATAATAATGGTGTTCCTAGTGCAAATGTTTTAGCTACCGGTAATTTGAGTTCATCTATTGTAACGAATTCATATTCTTATGTATCTATACCTATGAATAATTCAATTAATTTAATTAAAGATAATACATATTGGGTTGTTTTAGATAATCAATCAAATAATAATTCAAATTATTATTCATTGACTTCTTATGTAAATTCTTATCCTAATGTAAATACAAAACAAGGTAGGTTTGGAAATAGTATGAATGATATTGATATAAATCAACAATATGATTTTGATATGAAAGTATATGTTGGTGGTGATAAGGGGGTTATATCAAATATAAATGTTGGCACATCAGGTTCAGGAAATGCATGGGCTAATACAATAAATAATGTAAATGTATTAAATAATGGTAATTTATTTTGTCAAATAGGATCAAATAATAATAAAGACTGTGACACAAGTAAATCTGACCCTTTGATGTTACCTATGCCTATTTCTGATGCTAATATCCAAGATTGGAAAGATATGGCTCAATCTGGTAATGCTACTAATACAGTAATTATAGGTGGTAATGATGTTAAAACATTAGGACCTATAAAAATAAATGGAGATTTAAAAATACAATCAAATGGTAAATTGTATATAACTGGACCTATATATGTAACTGGTTCTGTTGATATTGGTGGTTCTGGTAAAATATATATACATGAGTCATTGGGTTCATTAAGTAGTTTTATAATTGCTGATGATTTCATAAAAATCGAAGGTTCTGGTGGTATATATGGATCTGGTTTACCTGGTAGTTATATTATATTATCTTCAACAAAAACATGTGATTCTGAATCCATGTGTCTATCTAATCCATCTATAGATATATCTGGTTCAGCTGGATCTGTAATATTAAATGCTATAAATGGTAGTGTTAAAATATCTGGTTCGTCTGATGTTAAATCCATAGTTGCTAAAACTGTTATAATGTCAGGTTCATCACATGTGAAATATGAATCCGGTGTTACAAATGTTAATTTTACATCTGGCCCTTCTGGATCTTGGGTTATTAAAACATGGGAAGAAATTACAGGTTGGTAATATTGTAAAAATATTATGATATAATATTTTTTATGATTTCAAATAAACCAATTATTATTGTGAATTGGAAGGCATCACAAAATTATCATAAAATTTTAGATAAAAAAATAAATTCTTTATATAAAGAATTATCAAAATATAAATCAAAAATAAATTTGATCATAGCACCTAGTTTTATACATTTGTTTTTTTTAAAAAATATATTTAAGAAAAGTATCAATTTATGTGCTCAAGATGTCTCTATGTTTGAGATAGGTTCACATACAGGTGAAGTTACATCTGAATCCATTAAAGATATAGGTGTTGAATATGTTATATTAGGTCATAGTGAAAGAAGAGAATTAGGAGATAATAAAGATATTATATTGAAAAAAATTCAAAATTCTTTAAAAAATGGTTTAAAGGTTATATATTGTATAGGAGAAAAGGAAAGGGATGAAGGTGTTAAGTATTTAAAGTTTATTGAAGATCAAATAATTTATATATTTGATAATATAGATAAAAATCTAAGAGATAATATAATAATAGCGTATGAACCAATATGGGCTATCAATAATAAAAATAATGTTTCTATAGATTCACATAGTTTACATAGTATGGTTATCTATATTAGAAAAATATTATTGGAAAAATATGGTGAAAATACTGCAAAAAATATAAATATTTTATACGGTGGTTCGGTTAATAGTGAAAATTCACAAGATATATTTTGGAATGGTGAAGTTCAAGGTCTACTCATAGGTAGGGCATCATGGGAAAATGAAAGTCTTATATCTATAATAAAAAATATAATTATTAATCCAAAGAAAAATATATTAAAAGTTTATGGAAATAAAAAATAGAAAAGTTTTTTTAAGAACTGATTTTAATGTACCTATTAAAAATAATATTGTTGCTGATTCTTATAGAATTGATTGCAGTATAGAAACTTTGAGAGATTTGAAAAAAGGTGATAATAAAACTTTAATAGTCTCACATATAGAGACAAAAGGTGTCGAAAAACCCAGCCTTAAACCTGTTTTTGATTATATAAAATCTAATTATCAAGATATTGAAATATTTTTTTCTGATAAAATAGAGGATTTTGAAAATGTAAATTCAGGGCAATTTATGTTATTAGAAAATATAAGAAATTTTTCAGAAGAAAAAGAGAATGATGTATCTTTAGCAAAAAAAATTAAAAATATAACAGATTTTTATATAAATGATGCATTTGCTGTATCACATAGAAATCATATGTCTGTATCTGTTTTACCAAAATTATATAATTTAGAAGACAAGATGTTTGGTTTACAGATGAAAAAAGAGATTAATGAATTGAGTAAAATATTGAAACCTGAAAAACCTTTTGCTGTTATTTTATCTGGTGCAAAATTTTCAACAAAACTTCCTTTAATAGAAAAATATTTATCTACAGCTGATGATATGTTTATAGGGGGTGCATTATATAATAATATTTTAAAATCTATGGGATTTAATATAGGTAAATCTCTTATAGATAATGATGCAGTTTATATTGATAAAATGGTTAAAGATAAATCTTTTATCGATAAAGTTTTTATACCAAAAAAAGTTATCATTAAAGATGATGAGGATAATATAATTATTAAAAAAATTGATGAAATTATTGATAATGACAATATACAAGATATAGATATAGAAAGTATTGATAACTTTGTAAAAAAAATATCATTAAATAATGTAAAAACCATAGTTTGGAACGGTCCATTAGGTAATTATGAAATAGATGAATTTAAAAAAGGTACAATGTATTTAGCTAACAAATTAGTTGATCTTGTTTATAATAATAAAAACCTTAATTTATTTATTGGTGGAGGTGATACTGTTGCCGCTTTGAAAGATTTAAATATAAATAATGAAAGAATTTTTATATCAACTGGCGGTGGGGCTATGTTGGAATTTTTGGAAAAAGATGGTGTTTTACCTGGTGTTATAAGTGTGTTGAATTAATTTTTTATAAACCTTTTATTATTTCTTTCTGTATTTCTTCCATTTCTCCTGAAATATAAGTGTATTTATTTTCTTTTAAATCATTAAATCTAGGTATTACATGTATATGTGCATGAAATATTATTTGACCAGCTCTACTTTCATTATTCATTATAATATTAATTCCATCAGCACTTAAAGTATTTTTTAAAGCTATTGCTATTTTTTGTGTTGTTATATTCATATGACACCAATTTTCTATAGGTAATCCATAAATATTTTCATAATGATCTTTAGGGATTATTAATATATGACCTCTACTATTTGGATTTATATCTAAAAAAGCTAATGTGTTATCATCTTCAAAAACTTTCACTGAAGGTATTTCATTTCTTATTATTTTACAAAAAATACATTCATTTTCTATTATATTATCATCATGTATTTCTTTATTTTGATTAATATTTACGTTGTTTACATCATTTATATTCATAAAACTATGATATCATATATGCCATGTTTGAAACCATAGATAT
>CAZHNC010000007.1:0-13544 GCA_964532765.1 uncultured Candidatus Saccharibacteria bacterium
CTCTCTATTTCATCTTCATTATGAAGAGTGGCACGAGACACAACTGACCCTAAGACTGAAACTGGTTTAAGTTGAGCTACTGGTGTAATAACACCAGTTCTACCAACTTGTAATTTTATATCCAAAACTTGGGTAGTAACTTGTTCTGTTGGAAATTTAAAAGCTATACCAAAACGTGGTGTTTTTCCTGTATAACCAAGTTCTTCCTGTAAGGATATGTCATTCACCTTAACCACAACACCATCTATAAGATAATCTTGTTTTTTATAGACGTTTTGCCAATGATGCCAAAATTTTATAACACCATCTATATTAGAAAATTTTTTAAAATGAGAATTGACTTTGAATCCGAGTTTTTTTAATAAAAATAATTCATCTTCTTGAGTTTTTGGCTTATCTATATTTTCATTCTTAAAATCAATATATGCTATATCATATATAAACATATCTAAACCACGTGAAGCGGCTATCTTAGGATCAAGCTGTCTTATACTTCCTGCTGCAATATTTCTAGGATTTGCAAAAACGACTTCCCCTTTTTTTTCTTGTATTTTATTTAATTTTTCAAAATTGGTTTTACTAATCCAAACTTCACCTTCAACTATAATATCTATTTTATTTTTTAACTTTAAAGGAATAGATTCTATTGTACGTATATTATGAGTAACATCTTCACCAATTATACCGTCACCTCTTGTTGCAGCTTGAAACAATTCACCATCTTTATACTCTATAACAACTTTAAGACCATCTATTTTTAATTCACATGTATATTCTATATCTTTTTGTAAATCTCTTTTTAAAAAACGATTTAATCTTTCATTAAAATCTTTAATATCATTTTCATTAAAAGCATCAGCAAAAGACCATTGTCTTATCTTATGAGTTATTTTTTTAAACTTATCTAAAGGTTTTCCTGCGACTCTTTGTGTTGGAGAATTTATATCAAAATATTGAGGATATTTTTCTTCCAATTCAACCAACTCTTTTTTTAAGGAATCCAAAGCCTCAGGTGAAATCTCTTCAATATCTAAAACGTGATATTGATATCTATAATGATTTATCAGATCTCTGAGTTTTTGTATATGTTTTAGAATATCCTGACTCATGGTATTAATATAACATTAATATTTAATAGTTAAACCTCTTTCAACTAATCTTCTTGAATCTATGTTTGATAAATCACAACCAGAATCACCAGTCAATAATTTAGTATTATAACCACGAGATACTATCTCAGTATCTACATCAGTTTTTTTAACAGTAACCCTTGCACAAAAATTATCATAACCTATATCAAAAGTATTTACTGATAATGCAGAATTTGTATGATCTACGACAACTTTTGTTAAATTTTGACCACATTTTATTGAAGCTTTTAAACTCTTAACAGTTGAACTCGCACCAAATAACGCTGTTGAAAAATCTTTATTTAAATCAATACTTGGATCTGTAGAACTAGCTATAACCATAGTATCATGATACATAGCACATTCCATAGCTGAGTCAGCAACAAAAAAAGCTGGTTTTGAACTATTGTTTAAGTTTGTAATTTTTATTTGTCTTAAAACTATATTTGATATAGATAAAGATATAGATAATAATAAAGTTATAGTTGTCATAGCTATAACCAGAGTTATACCCTTTTGTTTATTGTTTATCTTATATATTTTTTTAAAAAAATTAAACATGTTTATTTTATTATATATTTTATTTATTATTGTATAAAATATTTATTATAATTAACCGCATACAACCTCTCTTTTATGGAATATACCCTCTCAATACCTTTATCTTTCCATCTTATATTAACTACCAATACAGCCTCATTATTAGGTATATCATTACCTGAAGGTGCTGTATCATTTACACCTTTTTGAATATAAAATTCTCTAATAAATTTTGATGTTTCTAAAGAATTATTTTTATCATAAAAAACATCATTTGATGCTTTATCAAATTTCATATTTGGACAACCGGATGGATTACAAGCACTAAAAGTGTAATCTTTTAAAGAAAGATCCCAATTCATATAACATTTATTAGCCTCTGATCCAAATGTATTAAAACAATTTGGGTTATTATCTCCAAATATAGATGTTATATCTTTTAACCAATGTTTATTAGGATCTTCTAATACTCTTTTATCTCTTTTATTTTTAATAACTTCAACAACTTCTTCTGCAAGATATTGTGCTGATATATTATCACGACTATCTATTGTGTTACGAAAAGATAGAGATGCTATATATATAGGACCTGTTATTGATAAAGTTAAAATAAATATGGCCAATAAAGTTTCCAATAAAGTAAAACCTTTTTGCTTTAAAAATTTATTTTTTTTTATATTTTTATCAACTTTCATAAATTTATTTTAATTATTCTTGTAATCAGTTAGATTTATAAGTCTTTGTGAAATAAAAGTTTGTAGAAAAAATTTAGATGCATCTAAAGATGTATTACCAGCTAAACCTTTAACAGATAAAAACACAGAAGGTTGACCATATGAACAAACTCCAGAACACTCTAAAGAATCAGGATTTTTAACCCTGAAATACATATTTTCTATATTTACATTAACCTTATCAGTTATACTGTAACTCAATGGTATATCTACATCATCTTTATAAATAGTCTTTTTTATATAACCATTTACTGTATCGGTTTTATGAATAAATTCATATTTTACAACAGTATCAACACCAGATATAGTAGATATTAACATGATATTTGTACCACCATTATCACAATCACCTTTTTCATTTGATGATTTTAATACTGAAACATTTATTGTTCCAGTAATTCCTGAATTACATTTATATAAATAACCTGTTTTTATGTCACGTATCATACTATCTATAGAATAGTTTAAGTTATTTACAACAGAACTCACTGCTTGACCTCTTTTATTTATATCTATAACACTTACTATAACACTACCTGAAATCATTAAAACAAAAGAAAATAATGCTAATGAAATCAATATCTCAATTAAGGTGAATCCTTTTATTCTCTTATTTATATTTTTATTATTTTTATTAATCATTTTATTAAATATTTATAACAAACATTATTATTTTTATGGTGTATATGTACAAAAACTTTGATCTATTTGTATAGCACCTGTTTTATATATAACTAAAGTTCTACATATTTTATTTTCAAATCCTATATTTATAGCAACTGAACCCTGAATCTCTTCCACCAAACCATTATTTAATTTATAAAAATAAGATTCAGGATTTGGTCTTTTAAATAAAACTATTAAATCAGTAACCTGATTACAGGTTCCATCTGTATTATTTATAGTACATATTTTCATTATGCGCCCAGCTCTTTTATTTTCTATATTATATACCTGATTAGGATCTGTTAATGAATCAAATTTATTATTATTATTTATATCAGCAAAAAAAATAATCTTTTCAGGTGTCGCACCATCAAAATAAACACCTTGATTTGAGGTTGTAGCAGTACCTGAATTTGATATAAGCTTAGATCCTAAACCTGAAACTTGCGCATCTCTAACTATTAAACCTATTTCATAGGCTGTATTTGATACTAATATAGAACTATTTAATTGATTATTATTAAATAATGTTAAAGCTGTTATAACTATGATTATAGAAACAACAACCATTAATTCAACTAATGTAAAACCTTTTTCTTTATTATTAAATTGATTAAAATTTTTATTTTTCATTTATTATTAATTTTACATACTTGAAGATATGTTATATATAGGTATCAAAACAGACGCTAGTAAAAATCCAACACCTAAACCTAACATAACAATCATCATAGGCTCTATAAGATCAACTAAAGTATCAACAGCATTCATAACCTCCTTTTGATAAAATCTAGCTAAAGTCTTAAGAATCTGACCAACTTCACCAGTTTCTTCACCTACCCTAGTCATAGCTACCAATATACCAGGTATCTCAGGGTGCTTACCAAAAGAATCAGATAGAGGGAAACCTGATTTAACATCTTCTATAACTTTATTCATCATATTCTCATACAATACATTATCAACCACAGTTGAAGTTAACTCCAATGATTTTATCATCGGTATACCAGAAGTTAACATGGTATTTAAGTTATCTGATATACGTGATAAATATAATTTTTTGTACAGATTTGATATATAAGGAATCTGTAATTTTAAATGAGACATAAAAACCTTACCACTATCTGATAACAAATATTTGATTCCAAAAAAACCACCCAATACCAATATAATCAAGAATATAGGACCAAAATCGATAAGAAAATTACTGGAAGCAATAACTATTTTTGTATAAACTGGTATTTCTTGACCTGAATCAACAATAATGGAAGATATTTTTGGAATAATAACCACAAGCATTAAAACCATAACACCGACAAAAGTTGTAATAACAAATGCTGGATATATAAGTGCATTTTTAACTTTTGAAGATACCTCATAGTTTCTTTCCATATAATCTGCCAAATATTCAAAAGTGTTATCTAATTTACCTGACTCTTCACCAGCTTTAACCATATTTACATAAAAGTTATTAAAAACTTTAGGGAATTTTGATAAAGCATTTGATATAGATGAACCGGTTTGTATATCATCAGATATAGATATAAGAACATTTCTCAATGCCGGTTTTTCCATCTCAGCAGATAACAATTGAAATATACGTAAAGCAGAAACTTGAGCAGTAAACAAAGTTGACATCTGTTTTGACAATATAACAACATCTTTGTTTTTAATACCCCCAAATAATGTAAATTTTTTATCAAAAATACCACCTGATTTATTAATAGGTTCAACCGATAATATAGTATATCCTCTTTTCTGCAAAGCATTTATTGCTAAATCTTGATTTGTTGTTTCTATTGTACCACTTGTTGGTATATTTTTATCATCAACTGCTTTATATGAAAATAACATATTATAATTATAACACTTTTTATATATATGTTAAATTATAATATGTTATTTTTTGTGAAAAATGTTAGAAAATTTACAAAATAAAAAATAAATCAAACAAGTCTTTGTAACATCTTTGGATTCAAACTATGTGCATAAGCATTCTCTAAAGTTATTTCACCTTTTTGAACAAGTTCAGCTAAACATCTATTCATATCTATCATACCATCTTGTGATCCTGTCTCTATAACAGTATTTATTTCATGAGTTCTTTTTTCACGTATAAGATTTTGTATAGCATTATTTGTTATCATTAATTCAAAAACTGGTATAAGCCCACCTGACATACGTGGCACCAGTCTTTGTGATAGAACACCCGCTAAAGCATTTGAAAGTTGCATACGTATCTGCTCTTGTTGATTTGCAGGAAAACTATCTATAATACGATCTATAGTTTGTGCAGCATTATTTGTGTGTAGAGTAGATAAAACTAAGTGACCTGTCTCAGCGGCTGTTACAGCGGCCTGCATAGTTTCTCTATCTCTCATCTCACCCACCAAAATAACATTTACATCTTGCCTAAGAGCTGATATAAGTCCTGATTCAAATGACTCTGTATCTATACCAACCTCCCTTTGATCAATGATAGATTTTTTCTGTTCATATATATATTCAGTTGGATCTTCTATAGTAACTATATGTTCAGCTCTTTCTCTATTTATTGTCTCTATAATAGCTGCCAAAGTTGTACTTTTTCCTTGACCAACTGGGCCAACAACTAAGAAGAAACCTTGTTTTTTATGTGCAAATTGTTCTAACTCAACAGGTAGCATTAATTCTGATAAAGTTTTTACATCTTTAGGTATAAAACGTAAAGCAACTGATAATAATCCTTGTTGTTGAAAAGCATTACCTCTAAAACGAGCCTTATCTTTAAATCTATAAGAAAAATCTAACTCTTTATTTGTGTTTTCAAAATCAATTTTATTATTCTTAACTGTCATTATCTTAACAAACTCTTTTATATCTTCATGAGTTAATAACTTAGAGCTTATTATAGGTATCAATTGTCCTGTAACACGTATTGTAGGGTATCTACCTTCAGATAAATGTAAATCTGAAGCATTTTCATTTACAACTGTTTCTAATAATTTTTCTAATTCTTGTTCATAGTTCATATTTTTGTTTTTGTTTTTGTTTTTGTTTTTTATTTAAAATTTAAATATTTAAATAATAATTTTATTTTATATCAAACATTTTTTTCACTTCATCTACTATCTCTGATGGTATAGTTGTAGCTTTAACTATGTATGATTTTATGCCAAGATTCTTTGCAGCATCTATATCTGTAACCTGACTCTGATTTGTCAAAACCATTATAGGTACATTTTCATATATTTTTTCTTTTCTTATTGTCTCTAAAAATTCTATACCACCCATAATAGGCATAATCAAATCAATAAATAATATATCTGGAACGAATCCACTATGAGCTATATCTAAAGCCTCTTTACCATTTGTTGCTAAAGTTGGAGTGAAGCCTTCTTTTGTAAATTTTATCTTATACATATTTAATATAAAGGCATCATCATCAACTATCATTACTTTTACATCTTTTGGCTCTTTCATATTTTTGTGTATTAATTTTCGATTTTATTTTTGTAAATATTTTTATAAATTATTTACCTCTTCAAAAGGTATATGTTTATTCAATGCTTTGATTATAGCATCTTCTTTCATAGTTATCATACCTTTTTCTTTTCTTAAATAATCATACAGCTCCACATCCGTAGGTTTAGTCAAAATAATTGACTCTAATTTTCTATCTATTTCATACATCTCAAATACGGCCATTCTACCTTTTATACCCTTAGGTGATTCAGGTGTAGGTTTTATAGTTCTAATAGTTTTTATATCTGGTATCTTAACTTTGAATTGATCAGGTATATCTGAAAATTGATGATTAATCATAGTTTTTATACTTTCAGATACCTCTATTTCCTCTGTTGCAGCAGGGTCAGCTCTACCAACCAATCTTTGCGCCATACCCAATATAAGTGTAGGAGCTATAAGATAAGGATCTATACCCATATCTATAAGACGAGGTATTATACCTATAGCTGTATTGGTGTGTATAGTAGATAAAACTAAGTGACCTGTTAAAGCTGCTTGTATAGCAAGCTGTGCTGTCTCTTTATCACGTATCTCTCCAACCATGATTATATCTGGGTCTTGACGCAAGGTTGTACGTAAACCTGAGGCAAAAGTATAACCTATCTCAGCATGAACTTGTGATTGACTTATACCATCCATATTATATTCTATAGGATCTTCTAGAGATAAAACATTTTGTGTATCACGATCCAACTCCATAAGCATAGAATAAAGTGTTGTTGTTTTACCTGAACCAGTAGGACCAGATATCAATATAAGACCATGTGGTTTATTTAAAGCTTTTTTAAGCATTTCAAGTTGCTCTGGTTGCATATTTAAAGTATCCAATTTTTGAACACCTTTATCTTGATCCAAGATTCTCATCACAACTTTTTCACCAAAATAAGTAGGAAAAGTTGAAACACGAAAATCAATCTTTCTACCTTCAGCACGAGCTGAAAAACGACCATCTTGTGGTTTTCTTTTCTCATCAAGCTTCATCTCTGATAATATTTTTATACGCGCGACTAAAGCCTCTATAACATTTTTAGGTAATTCTATACTAGTATTCAAAATACCATCAACACGATATCTAACTCTAACTTTATCTTTAAGTGGTTCTATATGTATATCGGATACACCACCCTCTATGGCATATCTTATAATAGTTGCAACTATTTTCTTAACAGGTGCATCTTCTATAATATGTGCTTCTGATTTTGTATTATCAGAATTTTTGATTATAGTATTATCCAAATCATCACCTAAATCACCAAATTCTTTTTCAAAATTTGTCAAAGCCTCATTAACCTCCCCTGTTAATCCTTTATACATTTCCAAACCTCTGTTAAAATCTTCTTCTGATATTAGATAGAGCTTATAAGTTATATTATTTTTAGCTGATATAAAATTTAAAGCATCTATAGCTTGTATATTATCAGGATCATATATACCAACACTTAAAACACTACTTTTAATACTCAAAGGTATAATCTTGTAATGTCTAGCAGAGTCTTCTGGAACATAATTTAATATTTCAAAAGGTATAGTGGTATCACCTATATAATATGGTTCTATGTTTAAAAACTCAGATTTTGCTTTTAAAATCTCATTACTTTTAATACCATAATCATGAAGAACAGTATCTAGACTTTGTTTAGTATCCAAAGCTTTTTGCTCTAATACATTTGCTGTATCTTGATCTATTATATTCTTTTTTATTAATAAATTAATATAACTCATATTTTATTTATTAAAAATTTTTAGGTATTGGTTTAGGATTATTTGTCTTTGTTGTTGTAGAAGTTGTTGTCGAAACAGTATTTGATTGTATAGTACTTGTTGAAGTATTTCCTATTAAATCTTCTTTTTTATCTTCTATTTTTGCATTAGATCTTATTATATTATCTACACCTATAGGTAAGAATGGATTTTTTCTACCAGTATCTTTTGGATAAATTATTTCAAATGGTTTATCTGGATAATTCAATAATTGATAAGTTTTTGATTCAAAGATAGATACATCTAAATTTACAGAATTTAAACCAAGAAGACTTGAAACAAAATCTTTATCATATTTTGTATAAGAATTAACATCTTGACTTTTTACATTTTTACCCAATTCTTTATCCAATTGCTGTTTTGATAAAAATAAATACCAATAAGCAAAAAAAGCTGCAATAATCAGTATTATTATTAATAATGTTTTTTTATGATTGAAAATATTCATATTTTTATTATTTTGATTTTAACCAAAAAGTTTTTAAACCTATATTAAAATTATATACTATTTCATTTGTATTTTTAGTATCAACATTATTTGGAGCAGAAAAAGATATTGATTCTATTTCAAATATACGAGTTGAAGACTCTATTGTTTTAAGTAAATCTAGAAAATCATTATAAGTTAATGATACACCAAATCTGAAATCTGCAACACCTAATTGTGATGAATCAAAACCACCTTCTATTGTAGTATTACCTTGAGATATACTTGGATTTTCTATTGATATTTTCTCTGTGGTATCATTTTTATTTTTTCTATATAAAGCCGCTGTACCATTTTTCTCAACCAATTTTTGTAAAAGAGTATCAAAATCTATTATCAGTTTTACATTCTCAACATTATTTGGAATCATTCTCTCTATCTTTTTCATATCAGCCTCAGATATACCGTTTCTAATCTTTTGAAGAGAATCTATTTTAGCTTTCAATTTTTTGGCATTATCTTTAGCTATATTTAATTTTTCTATCTCTAATTTATTTGCCTTCAATTCAGTCCATTTTGGTTTAGTAAAAAAAACAAAAAAAGATATTGAAGCTATTATTAGTATTAATGATATTATGGATTTCATAAATATTATTGTTTTATTATATTATTTGCTACTTCAGAAAAATTCATACTGTTATTTGATATCTCTGTCACTATACCGAAAGATGCCAAATCTTGACCTTTTGATTTTATAAAATCAGTTATAATTGTATTTTTAAAAAACTTTTGCGCAGGTGCAGATAAAAATTGACTATCTTGTGCCACTATAGATTCATAACCTATACCCTGTGCTTTTAAAGATAAAGAAAATGTATTATCATTTTTCTTTCTTAAATCAAATGAAGAGAAAGAAACCTGCTTTATTGTATTTTTTGATAACTCCTCAAAAACAACAGATACTGCTAAATGTCTATCTATTAAACTTTTAATAACGGCCAATCTATTATTTAAATATTTTATACCTTCTATAGTCTCTTTATTTATATCTTTTTGTGAATTAACCAATGAATCATTTGCCGACTTTATCTCAGTTAACACTATTTTATTTAAAGAAAATATAATACCAGCAGATACCGCACTACAGACAAACAAAAAGAAAGAAAGTAACAATAGAAAACTTGATCCGTTTGAACCTTTATATTTTTGTATCTTACCACTACTATCAACTGTATTGTTCAAAGCGGCTTTTGGTATAAATGAAGTTGTTTGAAATTTTGTTTCCATATTTATATATAATTATAACAAAATCAATTTTGTAATGCACGTAAAGCTAAACCTATAGCAGTCGCAAATGTCACACCAGTAGTTTTTAAAACTTCCTGAAGAGATACTGGTGATTCTAATTTTGCAAAAGGATTCGCTAATTCTACATCACAAGAAAAATTAGCTCTAACCTTATCTAAAAAACCATCCAAATTAGCACTACCACCTGTTAATAACATTTTTGAAATAGTTATATTTTTATTTTTTTGAAAAACTGTTAAAGCTGTTTTTAATTCTGAAATAATATATTCTTCATGTATTGTTAATAATTCCCTAATCTTTTGTTCTTCCGTTATATTTGCTTTACCTAAAGAACGTTTTAAATGCTCAGCATGATCAAAAGGTATACCTAAACCCTTAGATATAGAATAAGATATATCTTGACCCCCTCTGTTTATAGTATGTGATGACAATAATATACCATTATCTATAATATATATTTTCAATGAAGATGCTCCAAAATCAACTATCATAACAGGTTCCCTTTCACCAGATAAACTTCCACGAGCGGTAGCAAAAGCTTCAACTTCAAAAAATTCTATATTTAACTTTGAATTTTGAACTATATTTGAATAATTTGTTAATACTTGATTATGTATAGCAACTAATAAAACTTTTTGCCTTCTTCTCAATTCTTGTTCCTTAGCTTTTTCTTCATCTTCATTATTTTCCACAAATTCCAAACTATCATCTTCAACTTGAGGTATGACAGAATAATCTAAGGCAACTTCAGATATAGATACTGGTATATATTTTCTAGCTTCTAACTCTATAACATTTTTCTGATCTTTTTCTTCAACTTTCGGTATATCTATGACATTTATTAAACTAAGTTTCAATGGTATAGAAAGTCCACCCCTAGTAGCTGTGATATTCGCCTCTTTTAATAAATCCAATATAATGGATGCATATTGATCAGGATTTAAAGATACTATTTGACCTATAGATAATTTATTATAAGGACCTAGACCAAGTTCACCATAAGTTTGTAACACGGCCCGACCTCTCTCTTTCTTAATTTGAACAATTTTCAAAGACGATGATCCAATATCTATACCGATCACAGTATTGTCGCTTTGTGCAAATATTTTAGAACTAAAGAAAGACATATTTATTTTAATTATACAATATAATATTTTTTTATCAAAAGTTTATTTTAAATTTATTTGAAATTTAACCAAAATTGATTTGAATTAGATACTAAATTTATATTTTATTTTAATATTTTTAATCATATTTTTTATATAAATATAATATGATTAATAAAAATATATTGATAACAATAAGAAAAGAAACGATTATACCTATATATTATATAGATAATTATAAGGATGCAGATAATAATACATATATAAAAGAATATAAATTCAAAAACAAATACTTTGATAAATACCTATTAAATATATTAATAGATATATGTATAGATATTATTTTAATATATTCAGATTCTAATATAATTTTTACCTATCCCCCATCAACTATGTTTTATAGGAAAGAAAAAAATATAGACTCTATGGGTAATCTAATAAAACAAGCTAAAAAATATTTAATTTTTTACTGGAGAAAAAATGAGGAGAAGTATTATTTTAAAAATATATTTTCCATAAATAAAATACACCTTAAAAATAATAAAGCTCAACATATTAATGGAGATATAATTTCTAGAACAAAAAACTTAAATCAAAGATATTATATAAACTTTTTCAATAATATATTTTTGAGAAAATCATTTAAACAAAAATCAATAATAGTTATTATAGATGATATATCATCAACGGGTGGAACATTATTAGCATGTAAAAAAGCTTTAGAAAAATATATACAAAATAAAAAACTCAACAATGTTGAGATTTTATTGTATTCAATTTATCATTGATAAACGTATTTTATTTGAAATTTACACAAAAGTGAAAGCTTTTCCTGTTCTACCTGCACGACCTGCACGACCAACGCGATGAACATAGTCATCATGAGTTTGTGGAATAGTATAATTTATAACATGAGATATATCTTTTATATCTATACCACGTGCGGCAACATCTGTAGCAACCAATACATTTAATATACTTGTTTTAAAATGTTCTAAAGTCCTAGCCCTTTCTCTTTGTCTTTTATCACCATGTAAATATCCAACCATAAGTCCTGCTTGTTTTAATCTATCTGCAACTTCTTCAACCTCCCTCTTTGTTTCTACGAATATTATAGTTTTTGTTGCCTTTTCTTTTTCTAAAAGATTTATCAAAGTCTCAAATTTTTCTCTTTTATCAACTTTTATTATATCTTGCTCAACTGATTTTGTTGAACCTGGTACTGTTATATCTATAACGAAAGGATCTTTCTGAAATTTTTGTACAAGTGTTTTTATACGTATAGGCATAGTAGCTGAAAAGAATAATGATTGTCTATCAGGATTTAAGCCTTTCAATATCTCTGTAATATCATCTATAAATCCCATATCAAGCATATGATCAACCTCATCTAAAACTATAGATGCGAATTGACTATAATCTATACATCTTCTGTGAGCTAAATCTTTTATACGTCCTGGTGTACCTATAATAAAATGATTAACCATTCTTAGGTTTTGTATTTGACGAAATATCGGCATACCACCAACACATACTGTTGAAAATATTTTTAACCCTTGAGCAAATTCTTGAAATTCTTTATTTATTTGCATAGCAAGTTCACGTGTAGGCGCAATAATCATAACTTTTTGATTTTTATCATTTAATACTTTTTGTATCAAAGGTAAAAGAAAAGCTGCTGTTTTACCAGATCCGGTATTTGCTAAACCTAAAACATCTTGACCTTTCAATGCATGCATTATAGTTTGATCTTGTATAGGTGTTGGTATTTCATAACCTTTTTTCTCAAGATTTTGCATTATTAAATCATCGAATTTAAAATCAACAAACTTATGTTTAACTTCTATAGTTTTTACTTTTACCTCTTTATCACCTTTTTCAGGTTTATTGATAAATTTTGAATAATCTATACGTTCTGATTGTCTACCATCTCTACCCCTAACACCAGACCTTCTCATACCAAAACCTTGTCCGCCAAATCTTGAAACTGGTCTTGAACCAAAGGTTGGACGAAAAGATTTTCTAGGTGATCTTGAATTATATGAATTAAAACCCTCATTATTAGTTTTTTCTTTTATATCTTTAGAGAAAAAATTTGAATGTCTTCTTACGGAATGAGCTGCATAATTATCCTTATCAAAATCTGATCTATTATGTGTTTTATATGTAGAAGAAATGCGTTTTGAATATCCATCAAATCTAGGTCTATCAGAAAAACCTCCAAAATCTTTTACTCTTTTAGTTGCTTTATCGTTAGTTAAATTTGTTGCTTTAATTCTACTTTCGTTAATATTAATATTTTTTTTATTATATCCATTGTCTCTTGTAGAACTTTTTGCTTTTACAAATTTACCTTTATTAGAAG
>CAZHNC010000008.1:0-11580 GCA_964532765.1 uncultured Candidatus Saccharibacteria bacterium
ATTTAACTTCACAAAAATAAAAAATAAAAAATAATATTCAACAAATTTATTAACAAATAAAACATAAAAAATAAAAAACATATCCACAAAAAAAATTGTATAAAAAAATTTGCATTGTAAAAAAAAATTAGTGTATAATATAAACACGTGAGAAGAAAATGTTTGTCGAACATAAACTTCATCACGCGATAATCATTTCTAAATAATTTTTAAAAATAAAATAAATATATGGCAGTAAAAAAAGTAGCAGCAAAAAAAGTTGTGAAAAAAGTAGCAGCTAAAAAAGTTGTGAAAAAAGCAGCTCCTAAAAAAGTTGCAGTAAAAAAAGTTGTGAAAAAAGCAGCTCCTAAAAAAGCTGTAAAAAAAGTAGCAAAAAAGAAATAATCTACTTTATCCCACTAAATAAAAACACGTAAGAATAAAATCATACGTGTTTTTATTTTACTTAATATTTTATAGTATTTATGCTATAAATATAGTCATGTCATTTTTCAATTTTCTAGGTTCACCTATAAAAAAATATCAAAAAATAGTTAATAAAATAAATAGTTTAGAAGTAGATATATCTAAATTAACAGATGATGAATTAAAAAATAAATCATTGGAACTAAAATCTGTGTTAAAAGATGCTGATAAGATAAAACTTGATCAATATTTACCTGAAGCTTTTGCTCTTGTTCGTGAATCAGCTAAGCGTACTTTAAATCAAAGACATTATGATGTTCAACTTATAGGGGGTATGATTTTACATGATGGAAATGTTGCTGAGATGAAAACAGGAGAAGGTAAAACACAGATGGCAACACTTCCTACATATTTAAATGCTTTAACAGGTCATGGTGTTCATGTTGTAACTGTAAATGATTATTTGTCTGCACGTGATGCTGTTTGGATGGGTCAAATATATTACGCTTTGGGTTTATCAACTGCTGTTATTATGCAAGATCATTCTTTTATATATGATCCAACTCATACAACAAGTGAGCAAGATAAAAAAGAGGATGAGATAGGTTCATTTAAAGTAGAGTATGAATTTCTTAGACCTTGTAATAGACATGAAGCTTATGAAGCAGATATAACTTATGGTACAAATTCTGTTTTTGGATTTGATTATTTATTTGACAATATAGCACACTCAAAAGAAGAATTAAGACAAAGAGAACATTATTTTGCGATAATAGATGAAGCTGACTCTATACTTATAGATGAATCAAGAAGTCCTCTTATAGTATCTCAACCTTCAGATGAATCAGATGATATATATAAAACTTTTGCTTCTATTGTTCGTGGTATGAAAAGAGATGAACATTATATATATGATGAAAAATTTAAAACTATATCTGTTACTGAAGATGGTATAAATTTTGCTGAAAATAAATTAAAAATAAATAATCTATATAGTAGTGAAAATCTAAAATTAGTACATCATTTAGAAACAGCTATAAAAGCATCTGCTATTTATCATAAAGATGTTGATTATCTTGTAAAAAATGGCGAAGTTCTTATAGTTGATACTTCAACAGGTAGAGTTCAACCTGGCCGTCGTTGGTCAGATGGTATACATCAAGCTGTTGAAGCTAAAGAAGGTGTAAAAATACAACGTGAAAGTAAAACAGCTGCATCTATTACATATCAAAATCTTTTCAGATTGTACAAAAGATTGGCAGGTATGACAGGTACAGGTATAACTTCACGTGAAGAATTTTTAAAAGTGTATGGACTTGATGTTATAGAAGTACCAACTCATAAACCAGTAGCACGTATAGATAAAGATGATCTTATATTTATGACAGAGTTGGGTAAATTTAAAGCTATTGCTAAAAAAATAAAAGAATTAAATCAAAAAGGTCAACCTGTTTTAGTTGGTACCATTTCTATAGAAAAAAACGAACTGTTATCACAATATCTTAAAGTTGCTGGTGTTAAACATAATCTCTTGAATGCAAAACCGGAACTTGCTGAAAAGGAAGGGGAAATAATAGCTCAAGCTGGACGTAAAGGTGCTGTAACTATAGCAACCAATATGGCTGGTCGCGGTGTTGATATAAAATTAGGTGGTAATCCTTGTTCTGATGAAGAATCAAAAGAGGTAAAAGATTTAGGTGGTTTATATGTTATAGGTACAGAAAGACATGATTCAAGACGTGTTGATAATCAGCTTCGTGGACGTTCAGGTCGTCAAGGTGATGCTGGAGAGACACAATTTTACGTATCAATGGAAGATGAACTTATGCGTGTTTTTGCTAACGCTCCTGTAAAATCTTTAATGGCACGTATGAATTTACCTGAAGATGAAGCTATACAACATAAACTTGTATCACGTTCACTTGAATCAGCACAAAAGAGAATAGAGGGTATGCATTTTGATTCAAGAAAGAGGGTTTTGGAGTTTGATGATGTTTTGAATCAACAGAGACAAAGTATATATTCAAGGAGAATGAAAGTTTTATTAGCTGAAGATCAAGAATTGAAAGATATTATAAATGATTTTATTAAAGATAATAATATACCTGATGATAAAAAAACAGAAGATTTTTATAAAATAGCTAAACAATTTTGGTTACAGATAAATGATTATTATTGGATGAATCATCTTGATAATATGTCTCATTTGCAAACTTCTGTAAATTTTAGATCTATAGGTCAACATGATCCAATAGTAGAGTATAAAAGAGAGGGTATAATAGCTTTTCGTGAATTAAATAATAAAATACAATCTGATTTTATAAATGGTATTTTAAAAATGACATTAAATCAATAAAATTGATTTAAATATAAAATTTTGCTATCATATAAATATGAATCCAGAATTTGAAGAGATCTTAAATCGACTCAAAGGTATAGAGCATGACGTTAAGCAAAATCGAAATATGCTAGAAAGCATACAAAGACGAGCTCGTATGGCTATAATATTTTCATTATTGAAATGGTTCATAATATTAGGTTTTACTTTTGGTATATTTTACTATAGTAAACCTTATATAAATAAAACATTTGAATTGTATGAACAAGTTAATACTTTAACAGGTTCAGCGACAAATGAAAAAAAACAAGTTGACACATTGATGAATGGTTTTAAAACATTATTAGGTCAATAATAATTATAAAATTATTAATTCAATATACGCCAAGGTAGCTCAGTTGGTAGAGCATTTCCCTGAAGAGGAAGGGGTCGCCGGTTCGAGCCCGGCCCTTGGCACAAAAACATAACAAAAAATACAACAACCAAGGAAAGTTTGTTGTATTTTTTGTTATGTTTTATAAAGTAAAAATCTGAAAGATTTTTATAGGAAGACAAGGGTAAAAAAATGTAACTTTTTTAGTGCTCGAAAAGCTTTGCTATATTTTTGAGAACTCGAAGAGTTTGAGAAAATAGCAAAGGTATACTGAAGCTGTAAGCTTCGAGATCCCGGACCTTGGCACCAAATAAAAAAAAGCTAATTTTATTTAGCTGTTTTTTTATTTTTATTTATATAATTAATTTTTTATTTTTATACCAACTTTTCTTTCTCTATCTACTCTAGGTAATCTTATTGTTAGCATACCTTGAGACTCAGATGCATCAGCTTTGTCTATATCAACTTCATGTGGGAGTTTAACTGTTCTTGAAAAAGTACCCCAATATAATTCTCTATAATGATAATCATCATCAGATATAGTTTTTTCATCTTTTCTTTCACCTCTGATTGTTAACATGTCTCTTGATAATGAGATATCTATATCTTCTTTTCTAACACCTGGAATCATTGTTTTAACTATGACTTCTATAGGTGTTTCAAATAAATCTATACCTAATTGACCTTCAACTGTAACTGGTAGATCTTCCTCATCTTCACTTATATTATCATCTTCAATATCTTCTTCATTATAATATTCATCGTCATCTATTTCCTCATCTTCATCATCATCTTTTTTGTTTAATTTACTAAAAGATTTTCTATTGACTTGCTTCATTTTTTCTATAGCTTCATCATCTTCCTTAAAACTTCCTGTTAATCTTTGTAAAAATGATTTTCTTTTATTATTCATAGTGTATATTTTAAATGTTTATTATTAGATGTGCAAGTTTTTAGATATTACATTTTATTTGTTTAATTTTTTCTAGAAAGAAAATTAAAAAAATTGTTATAAACCAAATTAAAAATAGCATTAAATATGTGTATTTATTATATGATATTAAAAATATATTAAATATCCAATGTATAAATATTGCAAATGTTAATCCAAACCATATATAAATTTCTTTTATGAAAGGTTTTTTACAATATGATAAACCTATAAATAAACCTAATATACCACTTGATATAATATGTACTATATTTGCACCTATAAATCTTATATTTGTATTTATCAATAAATCCAAATGGTTATTTTCTATTAAGGGTTTTATTACATATAGACTATTTTCCATAGATGAAAAACCTATAGCTGCAGTCATGAGATATATAAAAGCATCTATAGGTTCATCAAAAAGTTTTGTTCTAAAGAAAATGACATAGGCACATATAAATTTAATAAATTCTTCTATGATTACAAAAATAAGATTAACTATAGGGTGTAATGATATAAAATTAATATATTCATTTGAATTTATGGTATTTATGTTAAATATTAATATAAATATTTTTTGTATAATAAATGATATTAATAAACCGAACATTCCTAAAATAAAAGTTAATATTATTATTTTTTTAGGTTCTTTATGTTTATCCTCATGCATCCAAAACCATAACCAGAATAATCCAGGTATTAAACCTATTATTAATGAATATGTTGATATAAAAAAACTATTATTCAATACGTTTAATATTTCATTATTTAATGTATTATAAAAAATCATATATTTCTTATCTGTTATCATAGATTGTTTAAAGACCAATCTCCATCAGGTTTTAAATCATTAAATTCTTTTGTGTTTATGTCTATTATATTTACATAATTATGTATCAAACCTATTATTGCAGCCAAACCTATCATTACAGCATTATCAGTTGCTAATGTTTTTTTAGGCTTTATAAAATTCATGTTTTGATTTTCACACCAATTATTTAAATTTTGTTTTATAAAATCATTTGATATAACACCTCCGGCAGCAATAAGATTTTTGAATTTAAAATTATTATTTTTATTTGCAAAATCTAATTTTGAAATAAGTACATCTATGACAGCATTTTCAAATTCATGACATATTAAATCTAAAATATTTTCATCTAAAATATCTCTATCGGTTTTTTTCTGTATATCTCTCACGAGATAAAGTACAGCTGTTTTCAATCCTGAGAAAGATAAATCTAAATCTTTACTATTTATCATAGGTCTCGGTAATTTTATCTGCATTTTGTCTTTCTCTATTTGAATAAAATATTCAGAATAAAGATCTCTGATTTTTTTTGCTTTATTTGCTATCAAAGGTCCACCTGGATAATCAAGACCTAATATACGTGCAACTTTATCATACGCTTCACCTACAGCATCATCTCTAGTTTTTCCTATTATTTTATATTTACCCCAATCTTCCATATCCACAACTTCTGTATGACCACCAGATATAAGTAATCCCATAGAAGGAAATCCGATCATATTATTTTCCAATAATATAGATGATATATGGCCTTCCATATGATTTATAGGTATTAAAGGTTTTTGCCAAATTTTAGATAAAAATTTTGCAAAACTTACACCAACCCAAAGTGCTGGTTCTAATCCTGGTCCTTTCGTAACAGCTATATAATCTATATTTGGTATTTGTTTTAAGAAAGAATCTTTTTTCTCTAATTCATATTCTACTTGCTTTAATAAATCTTCTTCACGATTGAGTATATTTGTATCTATATTATTATCAATAATATTTAAATAATTATTCACTTCATCTATTTTTTTTATTTCGCTGTATTTTTTTATACATGAATATAAAATACCTAAAAGATTATTACCATGCTCTCTTTTAGCAACAGTTGGGAATACACCACCAAATTCTTTATGTATATCTATTTGACTATTCAATTCATCAGCTAAAACATGATATTTGTTTGTGTTTTTATCATATTCTAATATAGATATACCAGTCTCATCGCAACTTGTTTCTATACTTAATATTGTAATAGTTTTATTAATCATAACTTATAATGTTATAATCTCATATATGAAAAAATATGCAAATGTTATAATAATTTTTATTATAATTATAATATTACCTATATTTTATTTTAAAAATAATATAATAGATATATTTAAAACAAATTTTATCAATAAGGATAATGATCAACATATATATTATAAGGTAGCTTTTGTTGGTGATATGGGTATATCAACTTCAACTATAAAAAATCTTCAAAATATTAAAAAAGAAAATGCTCAAGCTTTGGTTATTTTAGGTGATTTTGATTATACAGATAACCCTAAATTCTTTGAAAAGATGTTGGATGATAATTTAGGTCGAGATTTTCCTGTATTACCAGTCGCAGGTAATCATGAAGATAAGAAATGGTTTGGTGATGATATAAATACTTATGATAATTTTGTTAAAAATAAGATAAATAAATTACAAAATCTCTGTAATATTTTTGATATAGGTTTAAATTATGAATGTAAAATAGGTCCATTACATATAGTTTTTATTTCTCCAGATATTAATATTAAACAAAAGGTTAATAAATATGCAGATTTTATTTCTCTAATGTTTACAAAAGATGATAATATTAAAATTAAAGATAAAAATACCTGGAATATATGTGCATTTCATAAAAATAACATAGATTATAAAATAGAAAAAAATAGGCAGGACAATATTGATATAAACATATATGATAATTGTAGGAAAAATGAAGCGCTTATTTTAAATGGTCATGATCATAGTTATGCTAGAAGTAAAACAGTTTTATCTTTTAAAGAAAAATTGTTCTCAACTAGTACAAAAGATTTAGATAAAAATATAATAGAATTGAAAGATGATAAAACTGGACTAATAATAGCTGGTATGGGTGGTAAAAGCTTAAGAGATGGTATAGGTTCAAAGGATATAACTTGGAATAAAACTTATAGTAAAGATTATGGTATTTTATTTTGTGAATTTCCTATGGTTAATATGTCAACAAAAAAGCCAAATCAAGCCAGATGTTATATGCAAAACATATCAGGTGAGAATATAGATGAATTTTTACTTATAAAATAATCAAAAATATGATACAATAATCAAATATGCCAAAGAAAAATGATAATAAAACAGATGAAGTTTTAATACCTGAACATAAAAATGTTATAGATAGAGACATAGTGGAAGAGATGCAAGAATCTTATATAGACTATGCTATGAGTGTTATAACTGATCGTGCATTGCCAGATGTTAGGGATGGTTTAAAGCCTGTGCAGAGAAGAATACTTTATGTTATGAATCGTATGGGACTTTTACCTACAGCCAAATTTAAAAAATCAGGAACAGTTGTTGGGGAAACTATGGGTAATTATCACCCACATGGAGATCAGGCTATTTATCAAACTATGGTAAATATGGCCCAAGATTTTAACATGAGATATCCACTTGTTTGGCCACAAGGTAACTTCGGTAACATTGATGGTTATTCTGCAGCTGCTTATCGTTATACAGAGTGTAAGATGAATAAACTGACTTTGACTATGTTATCTGATATAGAGAAAGATACTGTTGATTTTAAACCTACATACAACGGAGAGAGAAAAGAACCTACTGTATTACCTACAATGATACCCAACTTTTTATTAAATGGTACTTTAGGTATTGCTGTTGGTATGGCTACAAACATACCACCACATAACTTAGGTGAGATAGTTGATGCTACAAAACATCTTATAGATTCTCCAGAAGCCACTGTTTCTGATTTGATGCAATATGTTAAAGGTCCTGATTTTCCAACTGGTGCCATAGCTTTTAATCAAAAAGATATAGAACATGCGTGTACCCATGGTCGTGGTGGTGTAGTTGTTCGTGGTGAGGCGGAGATAGTTGAAGAAAAAGCTGGTCAGTCAAAGATAATCATTACATCTATACCATACAGAGTTAATAAATCATCACTTATAGAAAGTGTAGCTGATCTTGTTAGAGATAAAAAGATAGAGGGTATAAAAGATATACGTGATGAATCAACAAGTGATATACGTATAGTTGTAGAACTTAAAAATGGTGTATATCCACAAAATATTTTAAATTATTTATATAAACATACACAACTTGAATCAACATTTCATTATAATTTAGTTGCCTTAGTTGATGGTGTACCTCAAACACTCTCATTAAAAACAGCTTTAGAGAATTTTATAGGTCATAGAAAAATAGTTATAAGAAGAAGAACAGAATTTGATCTTAAAAAAGCAGAAGATAGGGAACATATATTAATAGGTCTTAAGAAAGCTCTTGACCATATAGATGAAATAATAGCACTTATTAAAAAAAGTAAAGATACCCCATCAGCTCATGCTGCTTTGATGAAAGAATTTAAATTTTCAGATAGACAAGCTACAGCTATATTGGAAATGAAGTTACAAAGACTTGCAGGTCTTGAAAGGAAAAAGATAGAAGATGAATTAAAAGCAATACAAGCTTTAATAAAAGATCTCAAGGATATTTTGAAAAATCCAGGAAGAATATTAACTATTATAAAGGATGAATTAAGCGAGGTTAAAGAAAAATTTGGTGATGAAAGACGCACACGTATAGTAAAGACTGGTGTAGCAAATGTTGGCGTGGAAGATATCATACCAGATACTGAATCTGTTCTTGTTTTGACTGCTGGTGGTTATGTAAAACGTACAAATCCAGATGAATATAAAAAACAAAAAAGAGGTGGAGTAGGGGTTGTTGATGTAGATGTAAAGGAAGAAGATTTTATAACTCATTTAGTTTCTGCAACTATGCATAATGAGTTATTGTTCTTTACAGATAAAGGTAAAGCTTATCAGATAAAGATGTATGATATACCTGAAGGCAAAAGAGCAACAAGAGGTAAATCAATAATGAACTTTTTATCACTCGCTCAAGATGAAAAAGTTACTTCAATATTACCTATGCCTAAAGAGATAAAGAAAGGTGATGATATATCTTTAATGTTGATCACAAAACTCGGTACAGGAAAAAGGGTTGGTTTAGAGAGTTTTAAAGATGTTAGACGTAGTGGTATTATTGCCATTAGTTTAGATGAAGGTGATAGTCTTATTTCAGCTTCTTTTGTTAATGAAAAAGATTCTATGATACTTGTAGCTACAGATGCTCAGTCTATAAGATTCTCCATAAATGAAATAAGAGAAATGGGTAGATCTGCAGGTGGTGTACGTGCTATGAAATTGGATAAAGGGGTTAATATAGTGTCTGCTATACCTGTAAAATATGATTCTAAAGATGACGCTGAATTACTTACTGTTTCAACAAATGGATATGGTAAAAAGACTTCACTTTCAGAATATAAGATACAAGGTAGAGGTGGTTCGGGTATAAAAACTTTTAAAGTTACAGATAAGACAGGTGATCTTATTGCAGCACAAGTTGTTACACCTGAGATAGATGAGTTAGTTGCTATTAGTAAAAAAAGTCAAGTTATAAGATGTGAATTGAAAGAGATACCAAATCTAGGACGTGACACACAGGGTGTTCGTATAATGAAATTACGTGAAGGTGATGGTTTAGCTTCTGTTATAGGCGTATAATTATAATCATATAAAAATAAATAAATAATAAATAAAAATGAGCACAACTAAAGATTTAAATATATTTCAAATCGCGGTTATAGTTATATTTTTAATAATAGGTATTATAGGTATAGGTCTATTTGCTACAGGTAAAACCGGTATAGGTAAAAATACTTATAAATCAGTAGTTTGGGGTGTTATACCAAAATCTAATATAGATAAAAGTTTGGAGTCTTTTAGAATAAAAGGTAAAGATCCATCTTTTACTTATATAGAGTATCCAGAGGATGGTTTCGAACAAGCTCTTTTGAAGGCTATAGCTGAAGGTAATAGTCCTGATGCCATAATCTTTCCAGATAATATGTATTATAACCAAATTAATAGATTGTTGACTATTCCAAATGAAACAGTTTCAGTTGAATCATATTCAAATAAATATTTAGATGTTGTTAATAATTTTACTGTTCAAGGTGGTATAAAAGCTTTCCCTATAATAATAGATCCCTTAGTAATGTATTATAATATTGATCTATTAAAATCTGAGGGTGTTTTAATACCACCTAAAGATTGGGTTGAATTTGCAAACCTTTCTGAAAAATTAGTAAGACGACAAGATAATGGTATTATAGATAGAGCATATACAGCTCTTGGTGAATATGACAATATAAATCATGCAAAAGAAATATTGTTTACTTTATTATCTCAAGCTAATGTAGATATGAGTTTTTATGATTATACTATGAATACTTTTGTATCTGGATTAAATAAAAATAAATCTCAGACTTCAGCAAATGAATCAGCCTCAAAATTATCTAGAGATGTTATGATTTATTTTACAGAATTTGCTAATCCAACAAAATCTTCATATACATGGAATAAATCTTTTTCTTCATCTAGAGAAGCGTTTTTATCAGGTGATCTTGCTATATATTTTGCTCCAGCTTCTGAAGTTGAATATATTAAAACACGTAATCCTAATCTAAACTTTAATATAGCATCTATTCCTCAAGCTTATCAGGATAAAAAAGTTACCCATGGTAGGGTTTACTCATTGGGATTTTTGATTACATCAAAAAATCCTAATGCTACATATAAAAATTTGATGGATTTTTTTGATACATATGAAATGAATGAAAATTTATCAGCATCTACTATGTTAGCATCTGCACGTAAAGATGTATTGTCAAATTCTAAATTATCGAAAACAAATGCAGATATGGCTGTTATAAATAATTCTGCTATATTTACAAAGACTTGGTTAGATCCAAATTCATATGAATCAGATAAAATATTTTCAAATATGATAAATTCTATAGTATCAGGAACTCAAAGTATATCAGATGCTATATCAGATGCCTCTGATAGATTAGATAAATTATATTTGATTAAATAATTTTGATTAAATAATTAAAAAAAAATAAAAAATAAAAATATTAAAATAAATATATGCAATTATTTGAAAACCTGTCAGCTTGTTTTGGTAATAGTATGGAAACAAGATTAAAAGGTGGTTGCGGTTGGCAAGAATTAAGTCCTATAGTAAATGATTTATTAAAAAATATTTTATTATTAGGTGTAACTATAGCTATATTGATGATTATGTATGCTGGTTACATATTAGCCAAAGGTCAAGGTAGTCAAGATGCTAGAACCAAAGCTAGAAATATATTTATGGGTATAGTAATAGGTTTATTTTTATTAACAGGTGCTTATTATATAGTAGAGTTTGTATTAGATACGTTACAAGTAGATACAGAGTATAGAAAAGATTCTATATTAAGATAATAAGAAAATATTTTTGTTTTATATTATAATAGTATATAGATTTAATTTATATAAAAAATAAAAATATGATAAAAAAAGTTTCAATAATATTATTTATAATTATAGGTGTAGGTTTCTGTTCACCTGTATATATATCAGCTG
>CAZHNC010000008.1:11680-13257 GCA_964532765.1 uncultured Candidatus Saccharibacteria bacterium
ATATTATTTATAATTATAGGTGTAGGTTTCTGTTCACCTGTATATATATCAGCTGCACAAAGTGTTGGTGTAGTAACAGATCAATCTGCTAAACCAAAGGCAACAGATCAATCTGCTAATCTCACAACAACTGACAAAACAAATCAAGGTAGTCCGATAAAACCCCCTTTATCAAACGGTAACGGTGATGGTACTGATTTAAAAACTGTATTTATGAATATATTAAATGTTGTACAGACTATATTGATAATGCTATCAACTATGTATCTTATATTTGCTGGTTTTATGTTTGTTATAGCTAAAGGTGATCCTGGTAAAATACAAAAAGCAAAAGATGCTTTATTGTGGGGTCTTATAGGTACAGCTCTTATATTATGTGCAGAAGTTTTAGCTTATGGACTAGGTGATACAGTTAAAGAGGTATTTAAAGGTTAATATTTTATGTAAATATAAAATAAATTAATAAATAATAATTAATAAAAATGAATTTAAAAAAAATGAAAAAAATAATCAAGTTAATGGTATTTATTATAGTGTTTAGTTTTTCTTCAATCACATATGCTGCAGATAATTATATGACAAATATCATGCTTGGTGGTGATAGTAATGGTGCTGTTGGGGGTAATGGTATAATTACAGGCACAAAAGGTAATGTACCAAAATTATCTCTTGCAGGTTTGGTATCTTGGATAGCTGATATTTTGAATCAACTTATATATGTAATCGTTGGTTTATCACTAGTTGTATTTCTTTACGGTATATTTAGATTATCTTTTGTTGATGGTCATAAACCAGAATCAAGAGAACAGTCAAGAAAATTCATGGTATGGGGTATATTTTCTTTATTTGTAATGGTATCAGTATGGGGTCTTGTAAACATATTACAATCAACCTTTTTTGGTAGTGGAGGCTTGATTATACCTCAATTGAAATAGTATAATATATATAAATTATAAATTAATAAAAAAATAAAAATTTTACATAAATAATATGAAAAAAATATTAGCATTATTCACATCATTATCACCAGCTATATTGTTAGCTGCCAGTGATGCACCTATAGCTAGAACTGTTGATGGTTTGTTGGATTGGGTTATATATATAGCAAGTAGAGCTTTACCTTTACTTATATTAGCTGCATTAGTTTTGTTTTTGTTTGGTATAGTTAAAAGATTTTTCGGACCAAACAGTGGTGCAGATAGAAGTGAAGCAGGTAAGTTTATATTATGGGGTATAGTAGCATTGTTCGTTATGGTATCAGTATGGGGTCTTGTAAACCTTCTAAAAGGTTCTTTTAACTTAGATAATGAAAATATACCAGTCGCTCCAGCAATACCAGTTCAAAGTGCTCCTTATGCTGAACGTAGAACTAGATAATATATTTAAATAATTTATCTATTATCTTTATTTAAGATAAAGATATTTTAATAAAAAAGATATGGGTTTATAAATAGCTTCATATCTTTTTTTATTATATAATATTGATATATGGAAAAAGTCTATAATATATTATCAAACATAAATACAATTATAATAAATCCAATCATTATAATAATCATGGCTGTAGCATTACTTGT